>NZ_JBRREB010000027.1:0-64885 GCF_056759995.1 Stenotrophomonas sp. STEN030
CGCCCGCCGGGGCGCTGTTTTGTTGGGGGTTGGGGCGCCCCCCGCCCCGTCGGGCCAGTCCCCACAACACACCCCCCCCCGCCCCCCCCGCCCCCCCCACTACATTTGCATCTTTCAGCGCTGCTTGCGGCTGTTCCAGCTGGCCAGGAATACTGCCGTCGCCGAGGCGACGTTCAAGCTTTCCACCGCGCCGCTACCCGGAATCGACAGGCGCAGATCACAGCTCTGGGCGAAGTCGCGGTCCATGCCTTCGCTTTCAGCACCCATCACGTACACCATGCGCTCCGGCAGCTCGGTGGTGAAGACGTTGTCGCCATCAGCAACCAAGGTCGCAGCCAGGCCGAAACCGGCATCACGCAGCTGCGCCACGGCCTGCGGCAAAGCCGGCAGACGCACCAGCGGCACCGACTCGGCGCCACCTTCGGCCACGCGCGCGGCGGCGCCGGACAGTGCCAGCGTCGAGTCAGCCGGCAACAGTATCCCCTTGACTCCAAAGTGCGCGGCCGAGCGCAGGATGGCGCCGAAGTTATGCGGGTTGCCTACACCATCCAGCCACAAGGCCAGCGCCGGGCCATCCTGCAACGAGGCCAACCAGGTCGCCAACGGCAGCGGCTCCTGCTTCTGCACGTCGGCCACCAGGCCTTCGTGGTGGGTGGTCGCGGCCAGCTTGTTGAGGTCGCCATCGCCGACCACGCGGTAACCCACGCGGTTGGCCACACACCACTTCAGCACCGGCTGCAGTCGCGGGATCATGTCCTCGGCCAGATACAGCTTGCGCAGCGCCTGCGGGCGCTTGGCAAACATCGCCTGCACGGCATTGACGCCGTACAGACGCATTTCATCACCGCCGCGTACCGGGACACCGTCGCCTTCACGTGCGGCCGAAGGTGCAGCCGGAATTGCGCGGGGTGGCCGCGAGGAAGGGCGACGGTTGTTCCAGGGGTTGCTCACAGCGGTTCCTTTGAATTACTTCTTGCTACGCCAGAAATCGGCATTTTTGATGCCCAGTGCATCGGGGTCGAAGACCGGGTCCAGGCCCAGCTTCTTCTGCCGCTCATAGTCGGACAGTGCAAGCATGGCAGGCTTTTGCAGGATCAGGATGGCGATGACGTTCAGCCAGGCCATCAAGCCCACGCCGATGTCACCCAGCGCCCACGCCATTTTCGCATTGTGGTAAGCGCCAAACACCACCATCGCCATGATGCCAAGGCGCAGCACCAGGGTCGCCGCCGGATGGGTGCGGTTGCTGCCAGCCAGGTAGGTCAGGTTGGTTTCGGCCATGTAGTAATAGGCCATGATCGTGGTGAAGGCGAAGAAGAACAGCGCCAGGGCCACAAAACCGCCGCCCCAGCCCGGCAACACCGACTCCACAGCGGCCTGGGTGAACAGGGCGCCTTCGGAGGCCTGCACGCCGGGTACGCCGGTGATGATGGCTTCCAGCTTGGTCACGCCGCCTTCTGTCACTTCTCGGAACACGTTGTACATGCCGGTCGACAGCACCAGGAATGCGGTCGAGGTGCAGACCAGCATGGTGTCGAAGTAGATGGCGAATGCCTGCACATAACCCTGCTTGGCCGGGTGCGAGACCTCAGCGGCCGCAGCAGCGTGCGGACCGGTGCCCTGGCCAGCTTCGTTGGCATAGATGCCGCGCTTGACGCCCCAGGCGATGGCCTGGCCGATGATGCCGCCAAAGGCTGCGTGTGCGCCGAAGGCACTGGAGAAGATGTCCGAGAACATCGCCGGCACCTTGCTGGCGTTGAGCATCATCACCACGATCGCCATCAGGATGAAGCCCAGTGCCATGAACGGCACCACGACCTCGGCGAAACTGGCAATACGCTTCACACCACCGAAGATGATGATGCCCAGCAGCGCTGCCACAGCCAAGCCGATCCACAGCTTCATGCTGGCTGCGCCGCCCACCGAGGCGCAGGCATTGGCGCCGGTGCACAGCACGTTGACCGCACTGTCGGCAATGGCGTTGGCCTGCACGCCCGGCAGCAGGAAGCCACCGGCGATGACAGTGGCGATGGCGAAGACCGCCGCATACCACTTCAGGCCCATGGCTTTTTCGATGTAGTAAGCCGGGCCGCCGCGATAACGGCCTTCGGCATCCTTGGTCTTGTAGATCTGCGCCAAGGTGCATTCGACGTAAGAAGTGGCGGCGCCGAGGAAGCCCATTACCCACATCCAGAAGATCGCACCGGGGCCGCCGTAGGCGATAGCCGTGGCCACGCCGGCGATATTGCCGATACCCATGCGGCCGGCCATCGACATGGCCAGCGCCTGGAACGAGGACACGCCGGCGTCGGACTTCTCGCCACGGATGGTGAGCCGGTACATCTCGGCAAAACCCCGGATCTGCATGAAGCGGGTGCGCGCACTGAACCACAGACCCGCGCCCAGACACATGAAGATGAGCGCGTTACTCCAGATGATGCCGTTGATCGTTTCGACGATGGATTCCACGTAATTCCCCGGAAAGCTGAAAGGTAGCCAAAGCCCGGAATCCCGGGGCTGGCCGATTTTTCCACGATTAAGCCCGGTTGTGCAGGGCCCTTACGCGGATTGCAGCCATGTCCTGATCTGGGCGAAGCAGCGCATGTCATGCAGCTGCCCGTCCTTGAACACCGATTGGCGCTCGGTGCCCTCCTCTACGAATCCATTCTTCAACAGCACCCGCGCCGAGGCCGGGTTGCCAGCCATCACCTGCGCAGACAGCCGTGCCAGCCCCAGGGTATCCATCACCCACGGCACGTAGGCACCGACCACCGTGGTCATGATGCCCTGGCCCCAATGGCGCCGGCCCAGCCAATAGCCCAACGACGCCGAATAGCGGCGCTCGGCCTTACCCTGGGTGACCCCGATACCGCCGCAGGCCTGGCCATCAATGACCAGCGCGAACACCTGCCCCCGCAGGTCCAGCACCTGTCCGCCCAGAAACGCCTCCCCATCGGCGCGGGTGTACGGATAGGGAAAGCGCGTGCTCAGCCCCCGTGATACCGCCGCGTCGTTGGCATGCTCAAGCAGTGCGTCCAGGTCCCCTGCCTGCCAGGGGCGCAACTGGACGCGACCACCGAGCAGCGGCTCACGCATGGCCACCAACCGCAGGTGTCTCACGCTCGAGTTTTTCCAGCGCGTTGGCCACGGTTTCCGGTGACTTGGTATACGGCGCCAGCAAGGCATAGAACGCCGGCACCACGAACAGCGACAGGAAGGTGGACACGCTGACGCCGAAGATCACCACGATGCCGATGGTGGCGCGGCTGGCCGAACCAGGACCGCCGGCCACGACCAACGGGATCGCACCAACCACGGTGGCGATCGAGGTCATCAGGATCGGCCGCAGGCGCACCATCGACGACTCGACGATGGCCTGGTGCACATTGCGGCCTTCATCGCGCAACTGGTTGGCGAACTCGACGATCAGGATGCCGTTCTTCGCTGCCAAGCCCACCAACATGACGATGCCGATCTGACTGAACAGGTTGAGCGTACCGCCGCTGAGGTACAGACCAACAAAGGCGCCGAGCACGCCCAAGGGCACGGTCAGCATGATTACCAGCGGATGGATGAAGCTCTCGAACTGCGCAGCCAGCACCAGGTAGACCACCAGCAAAGCCATCGCGAAGGTCAGCAACACCGCGCTGCCTGCACTCTGGTACTCGCGCGATTCACCCTTCCAGTCGATCTGCGCGTATTCCGGCAGTTCTTCGGCAGCAACCTGCTTGGCCCAGTCTATGGTTTCGCCCAGGGTGTGACCGGGGGCGACGTTGGCACTGATGGTGATCGAGCGCAGGCGGTTGAAGCGGTTGAGGCTGCCGGCCTCGGCAACTTCACTGAGCGTGACCAGGTTGGACAGCGGCACCAGTTCACCCGAGCGTGCACGCACCTGGATCGCCGACAGGTCGGCCGGCGAGGTACGGCCTTCGCGGCCTGCCTGCACCAGCACGTCGTATTCCTCACCGTTATCGACGAAGGTGGTGACGCGGCGCGAGCCCATCATGGTTTCCAGCGCTCGGCCAATGTCGGTGACCGAGATGCCCAGGTCCGCCGCACGCTGGCGGTCGATGTTGACCCGCATCTGCGGCCGGGTTTCCTTGTAATCCGAATCCGCGCCGACCAGGCCCGGATAGTCGGCCATGCGCTCCAGCAGGCGATCACGCCACTGGGCGATTTCCGCATATTCCGGACCGCCGAGCACGATCTGGAACGGCTGGCCCATGCTGCGCACCAGGCCGCCACCGACCATCGTGCGCACGCGCACGCCGCTGAGGTCGTTCAGCTCTTTCTGCAGGTCATTGGCCACATCCACCGTGGCTTCGCTGCGGTTGCGCCAGGGCTGCAGGAATACGCTCATGCGGCCGGTATGCATTTCCTCGCTGTTACCCCAACCACCGGGCACGCGCGGATTGGCGCGGACGATGGGTTCTTCCGGCCCGACGAAGCGCGAGACGATCTTCTCGACCTGCTGAACCTGCTCCACGGTGTAGTCGTAGCCCGCACCTTCCGGGCCATCGATCATGATCTGGAACGAACCACGGTCTTCGGCAGGCGCAAGCTCCGAGGGAATCAGCTTGAACAGGCCCCAGCTGGCGCCGAGCGCAGCCAACATCACCAATCCGAAGATCCAGCTGCGCTGCACATGGCGATCAAGCACGCGGCCGTAAGCTGCCGACAAACGCTCCAGCTGACGATTGATGAAGCCATGCAGGCGACTCACCTTCTGTTCGCTGTGTGGCTTGAGCAGCTTGGACGCCATCATCGGTGTCAGCGTCAGCGCGACGAAGGCCGACAGAGCCACCGCTGCAGCGAGTGCAACCGCCAGCTCGCGGAACAGTCGGCCGGTATTGCCTTCGAGGAAGCCAACCGGCAGGAACACTGCGACCAGTACCGCAGTAGTCGCGATCACCGCAAAAGCGACCTGCGCGGTACCGCGCTTGGCGGCCACCAACGGTGGCTCGCCCAGGTCGATGCGGCGCTGCACGTTCTCGACCACGACGATGGCGTCATCCACCACCAAGCCAATACACAGCACCAGCGCCAGCAAGGTGAACAGGTTGATCGAGAAACCAAACGCGAACAGCGCGATGAACGCGGCAACCAGACACACCGGCACCGTCACCGCGGGAATCACCGCCGCACGCAGGCTGCCGAGGAACAGCCAGATCACGATCAGCACCAGGATCATCGCTTCAACCAAGGTGGCGTAAACGCGCTCCACGGCAGCTTCAATGAAGGTCGTGTTGTCGAAGGCAACGAAGATCTGCGTGCCCTTGGGCAGGGTCTGGGCGATGCGCTCGGCTTCGGCGCGGGTATCGCGCGCCACGTCCAGCGCATTGGCGGTGGAGGTCTTGACGATGCCCAGACCGATGCCCGGCTCGCCGTTGCTGCGGAAATAGGCGCGACGCTCGGACGAGGCCAGTTCGACCTTGGCCACATCGCCCAGGCGCACCACGTAACCGTCATTGCCCTTGCCCAGCGGGATGCTGGCGAAGTCGGCCGGGGCCACGTAGCTGCGTTCGACGCGCAGGGTGAAATCGCGGTCAGCCGATTCGATGCGGCCGGCCGGCAACTCCACGTTCTCGTTGCGCAGCGCGGTTTCCACTTCGTTGACGGTCATGCCGCGTGCAGCCAGCTGGTCGCGGTCCAGCCACACCCGCATCGCATAGCGCTGGCGGCCACCGATGCGGACCTGGGCGACGCCGTCGATGCTGGAGAAACGGTCGACGACATAGCGGTCGGCGTAATCGCTGAGCTCCAGCGTATCCATCACCGAGGACGACATGTTGAACCAGATGATCGGGTCGGCATCGCTCTCGACCTTAGCGATTTCCGGCGGCCGCGCTTCCTCCGGCATGCGGTCGGCAACACGACTGACCGCATCGCGCACGTCGTTTGCCGCTGCTTCGATGTCGCGGTTGGCGTTGAACTCGATGCTGACCGAGGCACGGCCATTGGTGCTG
Source organism: Stenotrophomonas sp. STEN030 (assembly GCF_056759995.1). Classification (NCBI taxonomy): domain Bacteria; kingdom Pseudomonadati; phylum Pseudomonadota; class Gammaproteobacteria; order Lysobacterales; family Lysobacteraceae; genus Stenotrophomonas; species Stenotrophomonas sp. STEN030. The sequence continues at coordinate 5,967 of NZ_JBRREB010000027.1, forward strand.
CGTGCGTTGATGGTATCGATGCCTTCGATACCAGCCAGCGCATCTTCCAGCACCTGGGTGACGCGGCTTTCGATCACCGCCGCCGAGGCGCCGGTGTAGTCCACCGACACCGAGACGATCGGCGGATCAATCGCTGGCAGCTCGCGCAGGGTCAGGCGGGTGAACGACATGATGCCCAGCACCAGCAGCAACAGGCTCATCACCACGGCCAGTACCGGCCGCTTGATCGAAAGGTCGGACAGCTTCATCCGGCATTCGCCAGCTTGGCCGGCGCGGCAACTTCAGCCGGCTTCAGCGGCGCGGCCGCGTCGGCGGCCTTGGCCGGTTTGTCATCCTGGATGCGGATACCCGGGCGTAGCTTGCCGGTGCCATCGACCACGATGCGATCACCCGCCTTCAGCCCTTCGACGATTTCCACCACACCGGCACGGCGGGTGCCAGCCTTGATGTCGGCGCGCTCAACGCTTTCATCCTGCTTGACCCGGAACACGTAAGAGTCGCGACCTACCTGCACCACCGCGATTTCCGGAATCACCAGCGCATCGCGCTCGGGACGATACAGGCGCACGTCCAGCAACATACCCGGGCGCAGCGCATGGTCGGCGTTGTCGAAATCGGCGCGGACGGTAATCGCTCGGCTGCCCGGGTCGACGCGTGCGTCGATGGTACTGACCGTGCCTTCAAACGTCCGGCCCGGGTAGGCGATGCTGCTGCCGCTGACCTTGTCGCCGTTCTGCAGCGAGGACAGCTGCGCTTCGGGCACCTGGAAATCGACATGCATGCGCGAGATGTCATCCAGCGTGGCGATCGCGGTGGTCGGGGTGACCAGCGAGCCCGGGCTGACCTGGCGGATGCCCAATACGCCAGCGAATGGCGCGCGCACGCTGCGATCACCGATATCGGCACGCATCTGCTGCACACGGGCCTCGGCGGCGTCACGGATGGATTGCTGGGTATCCAGGGTTGAATGCGCAACCAGCTGCTGCGCGGCCAATTCGCGCTGGCGCTTGTACAGCCGGTCGGCCTCGGCGAAGGTCGCCTGGGCCTGGGCCAGGGCAGCCTGCTGGGCCTGGCCGCGCAGCGTCACCAGCGGCGCACCGGTAGCGACCTGCTGGCCACTCTCGAAATGCACCTTGTCGATGATCTCGCTGACCTTGGCGGTGACGATGATCGATTCGCGCGCCTTGGCAGTGCCGTTGGCCTGCAGCGTATCGCTCCACGGGGAGGTTTCAACGACCTGGGTGGTGACCAGCACCGCGCCGGCGGCTTGCCGTGGCGCCTCGGCGTTCTTGCGGTTGCATCCGGCCAACGCCAGCGCCAAGACAGTGCCACCCGCAACGGTGACGGCAAATCGCCCGAACATACGCAGTCCCATCTGATACACGATCAAGCAGTCTAGCGGTGCCAGATGACGCCCGGATGTGCCGTTAGGGGGGGAACACCATGGTTGGAGCAGCGGTAGTGCCGAGCCATGCTCGGCAGGGCCTTTCCCAGGAGAGCCTCAACTGTAGTGCCGAGCCATGCTCGGCAGGGGCCTGCGCACGTAATGCGGGAGCTCACCCCTCCCCTCCGCCTTCGGCGCAAGGGAGGGGGCGAAGCTGCAATTACGGATGAATCCAGGCGCTGACGGTGCGGTGGCTTCGCGGCTTACGCCGCTCCCACAACCAACAACCCAAAACCACAACTCCCGGCAAATCAGCGCAACGCCTGCAACACCTGCTCCACCATCACCGGCACGCTGTCGGTATCAGCCCGCAGGTGCAGTTCCGGGGCTTCCGGGGCTTCATACGGCGAATCAATGCCGGTGAAGTTGGGGATCTGCCCGGCGCGGGCCTTGCGGTACAGGCCCTTCACATCGCGCGCTTCGGCCACTGCCAGCGGCACATCGACAAATACTTCGATGAACTCGCCATCCTCGAAACGTTCGCGCGCCATCTGTCGCTCGGCGCGGAATGGCGAGATGAAGCTGACCAGCACCACCAACCCGGCATCGGCCATCAGCCTGGCTACCTCGGCAACGCGGCGGATGTTCTCCACGCGGTCCTCGTCGGTGAAGCCCAGATCCCGGTTCAAGCCATGACGGACGTTGTCACCATCCAGCAGGAAGGTATGTACCCCCTGCGCATGCAGGCGCTTTTCCACCTGGTTGGCGACGGTGGACTTGCCCGCGCCCGACAAACCGGTGAACCACAGTACCTTTGGCTGCTGGCCCTTGATCCGCGCCCGCGCGGCCTTGTCCACATCCAGATGCTGCCAATGCACGTTGCCAGCGCGACGCAAGGCGAAATCCAGGGTGCCGGCGGCGACGGTGGCGTTGGTCTGGCGGTCGATCAGGATGAAGCCACCCAATGCCCGGTTCTGCGCATACGGGGCGAAGGCCACCGGTTCGTCCAGCGACAGATTGCAGTAGCCCACCTCGTTCAACTCAAGGCGTTTGGCGGCCAAGCGTTCCTGCGTATTCACGTCAACGCGGTGTTTGATCTCGCTGATGTTGGCGGCCACGGTGCGGCTGCCGATCTGCAGCCAGTACGGCCGGCCCGGCAACAAGGCCGCATCGTCCATCCACAGCACATGAGCGGCGAACTGGTCGGCCACCTCCGGCGGATCACCGGCAGCGGCGATCACGTCACCGCGGCTGACATCGACTTCATCGTCCAGGGTCAGCGTCACCGCCTGCCCGGTCGCGGCGACTGCCAGCGGACCATCCGGCCCCAGCACCTGCTTGACCGTGGAGCGACGTGCCGACGGCAGCACCACCACTTCGTCACCCACGCGCACCTGACCAGCGGCAATGGTGCCGGCAAAGCCACGGAAGTCCTGGTTGGGACGATTGACCCATTGAACCGGCAGGCGCAGCCCGCTGGCGGCGTCATGCGCGCTCAGTTCGACCGTATCCAAGTGCTCGATCAGGCTGGGACCGCCATACCAGGGCATCGCCGACGAACGCGTGGACAGGTTCTGCCCTTCCAGCGCCGACAAAGGAATCGCCTGCACGTTGGCAATCCCCAGCTGTGCCGCAAGCGCCTGGTAGTCGGCGACGATGCGTTCAAACACGGACTGGTCGTAATCGACCAGATCCATCTTGTTCACCGCCAACACCACCTGGCCAATGCCCAGCAGCGAGATGATGTAGCTGTGTCTATGGGTCTGGGTCAGCAGGCCTTTGCGCGCATCCACCAGCACCACCGCCACGTCGGCAGTCGAGGCACCGGTAGCCATGTTGCGGGTGTACTGCTCATGCCCGGGGCAGTCGGCGACGATGTATTTGCGGCGGTCGGTATCGAAGTAGCGGTAGGCCACGTCGATGGTGATGCCCTGCTCGCGCTCGGCGGCCAGCCCGTCAAGCAGCAATGCGTAATCGATGCGCTCGCCCTGGGTGCCATGACGACGACTGTCTGCTTCCAGCGCGGACAGCTGGTCATCGAACAAGCGCTTGCTTTCGTACAGCAGGCGGCCGATCAGGGTGCTCTTGCCGTCGTCGACGCTGCCGCAGGTGATGAAGCGCAGCAGCGGCTTGGTTTCGTGGGTTTTGAGGTAGGCGGCGATGTCGGAAGAAGTGGTCACGGCGCTCATCAGAAATACCCTTCCAACTTCTTCTTCTCCATCGATGCGGACTGGTCGTGGTCGATCAGCCGGCCTTGCCGCTCGGAACTGGTCGAGACCAGCATTTCGGCGATGATCTTTTCCAAGGTATCGGCTTCGGACTCGATTGCACCGGTCAGCGGATAGCAGCCCAGCGTGCGGAAACGCACTTTGCGCAGCTGTGGCACTTCGCCCGGATGCAGCGGCAGGCGTTCGTCATCGACCATGATCAGGCTGCCGTCGCGCTCGACGACGGGTCGTTCGGCGGCGAGGTATAGCGGCACCACCGGGATCTTCTCGCGGTAGATATAGAGCCAGATGTCCAGCTCGGTCCAGTTCGACAGCGGGAACACACGCACGCTCTCACCCTGATGGATACGGGCGTTGTACAGGTTCCACAGCTCCGGACGCTGGTTCTTCGGGTCCCAGCGGTGGCGGTCATTGCGGAACGAGAACACCCGCTCCTTGGCCCGCGACTTCTCTTCGTCGCGGCGCGCACCGCCGATGGCGGCATCGAACCTCCACTTGTCCAAGGCCTGCTTCAGGCCCTGGGTCTTCATCACATCGGTATGCACGCTGGGACCGTGGCTGACCGGGCCGATGTCGCGGGCAATGCCATCCGGGTTGATATGCACCCGCAGCTCAGTGCCGGTCTCGGCCACCCGGCGGTCACGGAAGGCGATCATCTCGCCGAATTTCCAGCGCGTATCCACGTGCAGCAGCGGGATCGGCGGCACGCCCGGCGCGAACGCCTTCAGCAGCAGATGCAGCAGAACCGAGCTGTCCTTGCCCACCGAGTACATCAGCACCGGGTTGTCAAAGGCGGCGGCGACTTCACGCAGGATATGGATGCTCTCCGCTTCCAGGCGGTCGAGGTGTGACAGGGGTGCAGAGGCGGTCATTGCGTGCCGAATCAAGGAGGCGGGGCCCGAGGGCAAGAGTAGCAGCGAAGCCGGACGGGACTCCGGACAGTCCGCCGAGTGTGGAGGGGACACTGCGCCGATTGAAATAAACGCAGGGCATGAAGCGATAACCGCTGCTCCTTTCCCCTGATGGCGCGCTGTACCTAGCATCGGTCATCCCTACCTAGACCGGAATGGAAATGACCGCCGCCGCTACCGTGCCACCCAGCCCCTTGCCCGAAGACCGCAGGGTCCTGCTGTCGCAACTGGTAGCCGGTCTGGATGGCAACAGCCTGTGGTGGCTGTCCGGGTTTGCCGCCGGGTTGGCGCAGGGTACCTCTCCCACTGCCCTTACCGTCATCTCCGGCGGCCAAGCCGCACAGCCAGCGCAGACCCGGCTCACCGTGGTCTATGGCAGCCAGACCGGCAACGCCCGCCGCGCTGCCGAGCAACTGGCCGCGGAGGCTGAAGCGGCCGGCCTGCCGGTGCGGGTAGTCCGCGCCGATGCCTACGCCACTCGTGAGCTGGCCAACGAGCGCCTGCTCTATATCGTCATCAGCACCCAGGGCGAAGGCGACCCGCCGGACGACGCCATCGGCCTGGTCGAATTCATTGCCGGCAAGCGTGCGCCCAAGCTGCCGGAGCTGAAGTACGCCGTGCTGGGTCTTGGCGACTCCAGCTATGTGGAGTTCTGCGGCATCGCCCGCAAGCTCGACAGCCGCCTGGCCGAGCTGGGCGCCACCCGCCTGCAGGAAGTGGGCGAAGCCGACCTGGACATCGACAGCGTGGTCACGCCGTGGCGCAGCCAGGCACTGATCAATGCCCGCACTGTGATCGGCGAAACCGTCACCGCTACGCCCAGCAATGTCACTCCCCTGCGCCATGCCGGCGCGTGGACCGCCCTGCACCCGTTCAGTGCCGAACTACTGTCGCGCCAGGTCATCAGCGGTCGCGACTTCAAGGGCCCGGCCTATGCCAAATACGGCAATGCTGCCAAGTCCGTGCATCACCTTGAGCTTTCGCTGGAAGGCAGCGGCCTGCACTACGAACCCGGCGACGCGCTTGGCATCGTGCACCGCAACCCGGCCGAACTGGTCGAGGCTGTGCTGGACGTCACCGGCCTTGATGGCGCGCTGCAGATCGAACACGACGGCCACAGCCGGCCGCTGGCGCAATGGCTGGGCGAGCACCGTGAACTGACCCGCATCTCACGCCCACTGCTGACGTCAGTGGCCGAGCGTAGCGCGCATCCGGAACTGGCCCGCCTGCTCGATCCGGCACAGAAGAGCGAACTGGCCTCCGTATTTGAAGACCATCAACTGGTCGACGTGCTGCGCCGCTGGCCAGCCGAGTGGAACGCCGAAGCCCTGCTCGGCACCCTGCGTCCCGCCGCTCAGCGCCTGTACTCCATCGCCTCCAGCCGCAAGCGGGTTGGCGAAGAAGTACATCTGACCGTCGACGAACTGCGCTACCACGCCCATGGCAGCGAGCACGTAGGCGCCGCCAGCGGCTTCCTGAGTGCACTGGAAGAAGGCGCGCAACTGCCGGTCTATATCGAAGCCAATGAACGCTTCCGGGTACCGGCCGACAGCAGCCGCGACATCATCATGATTGGCCCCGGCACCGGCGTCGCGCCGTTCCGCGGCTTCGTGCAGGAACGTGCCGAGATCGGCGCCACCGGCCGCAACTGGCTGTTCTTCGGCGCGCGTCACTTCAATACCGACTTCCTGTACCAGAGCGAATGGCAGGACGCGCTGCGGCGCAAGGAACTGGATCGTCTTGACCTTGCTTTCTCAAGGGACCAAGCCGACAAGATTTACGTGCAGCAGCGCCTGCGTACCCGCGGCAAGGATTTGTACGACTGGCTGCAGAACGGCGCACACCTGTATGTGTGCGGCGCCATCGCCATGGGCAAGGACGTGCATGCAGCACTGCTGGATGTACTGCGCGAACACGGCGGGCTGGATGAAGACGACGCCCGCGACTATCTGACTCGACTGCACACGGAGGGGCGCTATGGACGGGATGTGTATTGAGGCTTGAACGCTGCGATCTGATCCAGCACCGGCTTCGCGGCTGACGCCGCTCCTACAATCTCTGATTCCAGATAGCGAAAAGAATGAGCACCCACTCCGTTGAAAACATCAAGGCCGACAGCAACCGCTTGCGCGGATCCCTGCTGGAAAGCCTGGCCGATCCTGTCACTGGCGCATTGCGGGAAGATGACCAGACCCTGATCAAATACCACGGCAGCTACCAGCAGGACGACCGCGACGTGCGCGATGAGCGCCGCCGGCAGAAGCTCGAGCCGGCCTACCAGTTCATGATCCGCACCCGCACCCCCGGCGGCGTGATCAGCCCCGAGCAGTGGCTGAAGCTGGACAGCATCGCCACCCGCTACGGCAACCATTCGCTGCGCATCACCACCCGCCAGGCCTTCCAGTTCCATGGCGTGATCAAGCGCGAGCTGAAGGCGACCATGCAGGCGATCAACGCTGCTTTGATCGACACCCTGGCCGCCTGCGGTGACGTCAACCGCAACGTTCTGGTTGCCGCCAACCCGCTGCTGTCCAGCGCACACGCAACCCTGTACACGGACGCTGCGCGCACCTCCGAGCACCTGCTGCCCAACACCCGCGCCTATTACGAAATCTGGCTGGACGAAGAACGCGTGGCCGGCAGCGGTGCCGAGGAAGAGCCGATCTATGGCGCACGCTACCTGCCGCGCAAGTTCAAGATTGGCTTCGCGCTGCCGCCGCTCAACGATGTTGACGTCTATGCCAACGACCTGGGCTTCATCGGCGTGCTCGATGCTACCGGCGAGCTGCTCGGCTATGACGTGACCATCGGCGGCGGCATGGGCGCTACCCACGGCGATGCCGAAACCTATCCGCGCATTGCCAACAGCGTCGGCTTCATTCCGCGCGACGCACTGCTCGATGTCGCCACCGCAACCGTTACCACCCAGCGCGACCTGGGCAACCGCGAACTGCGCAAGCGCGCGCGCTTCAAGTACACCATCGACGACCACGGCCTGGACACGGTCGTGGCCGAGATCGAGCGACGCGCGGGTATCCGCTTCGCGCCCTCGCGTGCTGCCCCGTTCGACCACAGCGGCGACCGCTACGGCTGGGTCGAAGGCGACGATGGCCGCTGGCACCTGACCCTGTCGCTGCAGGCTGGGCGCATTGCTGATGTAGCCGGTGCCCCGCACCTGACCGCCCTGCGCGAAATCGCCCGTTTTGTTGAAGGCGAGTTCCGCATGACCGGCAACCAGAACCTGGTCATCGCCGGCGTGCCCGCTGCACAACGCGCACAGATTGATGCCCTCGTGCAAAGCGCCGGACTGGATATCGGCAACCGCGCCCCGACCGCGCTGGCACGTGCCGCGATGGCCTGCGTCGCCCTGCCCACCTGCGGTTTGGCCATGGCCGAAGCCGAACGCTACCTGCCGGACTTCAGCGCCAAGCTGCAGCCGCTGCTGGAACAGCATCAGCTGACCGACGCACCGATCCTGCTGCGCATCTCCGGCTGCCCGAATGGCTGCTCGCGTCCTTACCTTGGCGAGATCGCCTTGGTTGGAAAGGCACCGGGCCGTTACAACCTGATGCTGGGCGCCGATCATCGCGGCCAACGTCTCAACACGCTGTACCGCGAGAACATCACCGAGCCGGAAATCCTTGACGCACTGGCGCCACTGTTCGCCCGCTATTCCGGTGAGCGCGACGGCAGCGAAGGCTTCGGTGATTTCCTGCACCGGGCCGGCATCGTCACCCTTCCTCCATACCCCACTCACCGCCAGATATCCGTGGAACTGCAAGCATGAGCGCCCTGCCCAAAACCTCTCACAACCCGTCGGTAACCCTGCCTGACGACCTGGGCCCGCTCAATACCCTGCTCGATTCGATGAACGCGCAGCAGCGTGTGGAATGGGCACTGCAGAACGCACCCGGCGCGCACGTGCTGTCGTCGAGTTTCGGCGCGCAGTCGGCGGTGACCCTGCACCTGCTCAGCAGCCAGCGTCCGGATGTACCGGTAATCCTGATCGACACTGGTTACCTGTTCCCGGAGACCTACCGCTTCGCCGACGAGCTGACCGACCGGCTCAAGCTCAACCTCAAGGTCTACCGCCCGCAGGTGAGCCGCGCCTGGATGGAAGCGCGCCATGGCCGCCTGTGGGAACAAGGCGTGGTCGGCATCGAGCAGTACAACAACCTGCGCAAGGTCGAGCCGATGAAGCGTGCCCTCGACGATCTGCAGGTAGGCACCTGGTTCACCGGTCTGCGCCGCAGCCAGTCGGCAAGCCGAGCCAATACGCCGGTGCTGCAGCGCCGTGGCGAGCGCTTCAAGGTCAACCCGATTGCAGATTGGAGCGACCGCGACGTGTGGAAGTACCTGCAGGAGCACAAACTGCCCTACCACCCGCTGTGGGAACAGGGCTACGTCTCCATCGGCGACTACCACACCACCCGCCGCTGGGAAGCCGGCATGCGCGAAGAAGACACCCGCTTCTTTGGTTTGAAGCGTGAGTGCGGCCTGCACGAAGAGATTTGAGTCAACGTTGCGCAGCCCACAGGTTTGTGGGAGCGGCGTAAGCCGCGAAGCCACTGCTGCATCGGGTCTTGCGTGTAATTCGACCTGGATAATCAGCTTCGCGGCTCACGCCGCTCCCACAGCAGCATTACAGCAATCTCGACGCCCTCCTCTCCGAGGCGGGCGTCCTTGCTTCAATACCGGTAATCCAACTTCAACCAGAACGAGCGCCCCGGCTCATTGATCCGCACCGGATCCGCGGGAAACCCGAAATCTGCGCTACCGGCCAGATTCAGATGCTCGGCATAGGCGCGATCAAACAGATTGTCCACGCCAACGCTGGCACGCAACCCGTCATTGATCCGATAGGCGCCATTGAGTGACAAGGTCGCAAAACCCGCACTCGGCCCCAGGTCCCGCGCGACTACATTGCCCTCATCCTGCGCCACACGGTTCTGCCGGCTGACCGCACGCAACAATGCCCCCACCGACCAGCGCGCCTGTTCGTACGATGCAGAGAAGCGCCCTTCCAACGGAGGAATCTGTGGCAGCGGCCTGTTCTCGCTGCGGTTCTCACCCCAGGCATAGGCCAACGTGCTGCCAAGCTTCCACGCCTGCGTCGGTCGCCACTCCAAACCTGCTTCGGCTCCGGCAATGCGCGCGTCCACATTGCGGGCCTGGGTGCTGCTGCCCATCATGCCGCCGCTGCGGTACTGGAACAGGATGTAGTCCTGCAGGCGCCCGGCATACGCCGACACCCAGGCATCGAGCCTCTCGCTGCGGAACTGCACGCCCAGGTCCAACTGCGTGGTCTGCTCCGGCTTCACGCCCGAGAACGCGTTGACGCTGCCGACTGGCCCGGCATTGGCCGAGAACAACTCCCAGTAATCAGGCATGCGCTCGCTGTGGCCGATGCCTGCGTACCAGGTCCAGGCCTGACCATGATCGCGCTCGTAACGAAGGAAGCCGCTGCCGAGATCTTCCTGACGCTGTTGCCCCGCCGTTGGATTTGGCATGCTCATCATGCCGGTCGTCGCCCGCCGATCCTTGACCGTCGCCTTGTCCAACCGCAAACCACTGATCCAGCGCTGTGGCGTTCCTTCGCCCAAGGTCAGTTCGGTGAAAACGCCCTGGCTGCTGAAATCTGCATCACGCTTCCACGGCGTCTGCTGCCAGGTATTGCGCCCCATGCCGTTGCGACTGCGATGACGACTGTCCTGCGCATCGATGCCGGCGACGACTGCCACATCCTGCCAGCGCCATTCGCTACTGACGCGGCCGCCGCTGGTGCGCCGCTCCACATTCGAAGCCATCGGCATCGGCATGCTGCTGGCCGGATTGGGCGTGCGCAGCGTGTAGTTGTCCATCAAGTGATCTGCATTGTTGTAGTACAGATTGGCCTGCAGTTTGTCCCACGCGCCCGGCAGGTTCTCGCGCTCGAAACGCAGACCATAGCTGTCGCGCTTGAATGCGGCGCCATCCATGCCACGGCCGGCGTAACGGGCAATCGCATCACCCGTGCCAGCGGTGAGCTCCACCACGGTGTCAGCATCCGGTGTCCAACCGATAGCGGCATCGGCGTTCCACTTGCGCCACCGCGACGGCACTACATCGCCATTGCCATCACGGTAATCATCGGACTCGGAGCGGTTGCCGTTGACCCGCACGTAGCCGGGACTGCTACCAAACGTTGCATCCAGCATCTGATCATTGCGATTGTTGGAACCACCCAAGGCACTGGCCTTCAACTCCATGCCCGGGCTATCGAAACGCGGCGTTTCACGCTCGAAGCGCACCGTGCCAGCTGAAGCCCCCGCGCCCCAGCGCACGCTCTGCGGGCCTTTGATGACGGTCAATCGGTCATAGGTTTCCGGCGCGATATACGACAGCGGATTGTCCATGCGTGACGGGCAGGCACCGATCAGGTTGCCGTCGTTGCTGAGAATATTCAGTCGCGAGCCGGACATGCCACGCAGTACCGGGTCGCCATTGGTGCCGCCGTTACGGAACGCCGAGAAACCAGGCACGGTCTTCAGGTAGTCGGCGCCATCACTGGCCGGCACCGGCTGCCGTGGCAGGCGCGGATCGGTGACCCATTGCAGCGGCGAAGAGGGTGCTGCGGCGGTAACCACCAGCGTGTCCAGGGTTTGGGTCAGATCACGCTCGGCAGCGTGGGCGAGAGATGGAAACAGCGCCATGCAGACGCAGACAGACAGGCATGCCGGAGCACCCGGCATACGGGAAAGGGATTTCATGCAATTCTCCAATACGACACGACCGCGCGTTGCTCAACAGCAGCGCGCGGCAAACAGGAAAGGTGGCGTTATCTGGAGAGTACGGGCGGCCCGCGTGGCGGATGCGCGGGCCAGCGCAGGCTGACGAGGCGAAGTGTTTTGCGGGGAGATTGTGGCGTCAGTCGATACAGCAACGGTGCCAGTATCAGGATCACCGCCAACCATGGCAGTAGGCGCGAAGCCATGGTGCAGTAGTCGCAGGCTTCGCCATGAGCGGCGTGGGGATCGGCGGGCGGCGAAGGCTTCACATCTGTTGCCGCCAGTGCAGTAGCTGCGTGCGACATGTGCTGCATGTCGTGATGCCCGGCATGCGCATCGGCAGGCATAGGCATCGCGACTTCATGCGCGGCATGATCCATTGCGTTCATCGGCAGCTGCTGGGATTGCAGCCAGCGGCTGACCACCGGCGCAACTGCCATCAACAAGGCAGCGGCAAAGGCCAGCACAAGCAAAAAGGATTGGAAGCGAACCGAACGCATGACCCGCACATTTTATCGGCACGACAAATGCAGAGACTGCCGCAAAAGGTGCGACCGTTTGCCGCACACCCCATTCACACCGGTAGTCCGTAGTGCCGAGCCATGCTCGGCAGGGGGCTTTCCCAGCAATGCCTCACCCCGACGGCTGTCGCAGGAGCGGCGTAAGCTGCGAAGCTGACTTCAATGAAATGGCCAAATCATCTACAACCCGACTGACCACCAGCTTCGCGGCTTACGCCGCTCCCACAAGATTGGTCACGGTCTACGGGTAGAGCATCAGCGGAGCATGGCTCCGCTCTACCTCTGATCTCCTGTGCGCTTGCGTGAAGCACAGTAGTGCCGAGCCATGCTCGGCAGGGACTTTCCCAGCAATACCTCACCCCGACGGCTGTTGTAGGAGCGGCGTAAGCCACGAAGCTGATTTCAATGAAATCACCGGATCATCTGCAATCCGTTGGACCAATGGCTTCGCGGCTTACGCCGCTCCCACACTATCCGGCCCGTCTACGAGGAAAGCCTCTGCCGAGCATGGCTCGGCACTACGGGTGGTCTGCTTTGCTTAGACCGTAATCGTCTGCGTCAACGATTCCCAGGTTGGCGGCACCGGCCAATCGGCCTGCTGATTGCCATCCAACACCCGGCGCAGATCACGCTTGTCGATCTGCGGTGCAAGCACGTGCACCAGCTCCAAGGCGTAATCACGCAGGACGCGATCGCGCGGCAATACCGCCCAGGCGATGCACTCTGGAATCGATGCCGGTGCAGGCCATGCACGCAGGTCGGTGTCGTTGGCGCTCACCGCCATTTCCGCAAGCAAGCCAACACCCAAACCGGTGCGTACATAGGTTTTGATCAGATCCGCGTCCAAAGCGGTCAAAGTCAGGTCCGGCTCCAGATCCAGCGCGGCAAATGCACGACGCAGCGAGGAACTGGTGCGGGTGGAAGATTCATAGCTGATCAATGGATGGCTGGCCAATGCGGCCATGTCAGGGGTTACCCCGGCACGATCCAGCGGGTGGCCCTTGGGCACCAGCACCAACCTGCGCCAGCGATACAGCGGCACGGCAATACCGGTGCTCGGTTCGCCACCTGCAGTACTGATGATGGCGATATCCGCATCGCCCTGGCTCAGCAGATCCAGTGCATCGCTTTCAGCAGCCTGCTGCAGATGCACGCTGACCTGCGGGTAGGCCAGCTTGATGCGGGCAACCGCTGGCGGCAGTACGAAGCGTGCCTGCGTATGGGTGGTGGTCAGGATCAGCTGGCCGTGGCTTTCGCGGCGCTGGTTGGCTGCGTAGGTGCGGATGTTGTTGGCTTCGGACAATACGCTGCGCGCGCGGTTGATCACTTCCTCGCCGGCCGGCGTTACCGATTCAAGACTTCTTCCTTTTCTGACAAACAACAGGAAACCCAACTCGTCTTCAAGCTGTTTGAGCTGTTTCGACAACCCCGGCTGGGTGGCATGCACCCGTGTCGCGGCGAGCGTGATGTTCAGCTCGGCATCGGCAATAGCAACGAGGTAACGCAGTTGGGTAAGTGTCATCGCGGTGTTGGAGAGAGATCTTCAGTAAGGAACTGTGAAGAATGTAGGCCAAAACGGTCTCGATACTTATAACCTAAAGTTATCTGACGTGGGGCGGTTTTCATTTCCGGCGCTGCGGGGCCAGCGCTACGGTCACGGTCCTTACTCCGACTACCTCCGCCATCGCCTTGGACAGCCCCTTGTTCCCCCTGTTTGCCGACCTCAAAGGTCGGGCCGTGCTGGTCGTTGGCGGGGGCGCGGTAGCCGAGCGTAAAACCGAGGCGCTGCTGCGTGCTGGCGCCCTGCCCCGGGTCGGCGCACCGGCCTTGAGCCCGGCGCTGCAGCAATTGGCCAATGCCGGCCGCATCCAATGGTTGAATGGTCAGTTTGATCCGGCCTGGCTGGACCAGGCGATCTGGTTGGTGATTGCCGCCACCGACGATACCGCCATCAACCGCGCGGTCGCCGACGCCGCCGAGGTCCGCCGGCTGTTCGTCAATGTGGTCGATGATGCGGCCCTGTCCGGGTTCCATGTACCGGCAGTGGTCGAACGCGGACCGCTGCAGATCGCCATTTCCAGCGGCGGTGGTGCGCCGATGGTGGCGCGGCATGTGCGCCGCCAGATCGAGGAACTGTTTGATCAGGCCTGGGGCCAGTTGGCGCAGCTGGTCAGCCGCAAACGCGGGCTTATCCGCGAGCGCTTCCCCGAGTTGGCCGCGCGCCGTCGCTTCTTCGATCGGCTGATTGAAGGCCCGCTGCTCGGCCTGCTGCGCGCACGCCAGTCGATTGCTGCCGAAACCCAGCTGCTGATGGACCTCGCGGCCGAAGCGCCGGTTCATCCTGGCTCGGTGGTACTGGTTGGCGCAGGCTCCGGCGATCCCGGCCTACTCACCCTCAACGCGCTGCGCGCACTGAATCAGGCCGATGTGATCCTGCATGACCGTCTGGTAAGCGCCGAGGTTTTGCGACTCGCCCGGCGCGATGCCGACTTCATCGAAGTAGGCAAATCCGCGCAGGGCCATAGCACCGCGCAGGAACATATCCATGCGCTGATGCTGGAGCATGCCCGCGCTGGCAAGCGCGTTGTACGGCTCAAAGGCGGCGATGCCTTCGTGTTCGGCCGTGGCGGCGAAGAACTGCAGTTCCTGCGCAGCCATGGCATCGCCTTCGAAGTGGTGCCCGGCATCACCGCCGCGCTGGCCTGCGCCGCCTACGCCGGCATTCCGCTGACCCACCGCGATCACGCCCAGCAGCTGCGACTGGTCACCGCGCACTGCAAGGACTCGCTGGATACGCTGGATTGGAAAGCACTGGCAGAACCGCGACAGACCCTGGTGTTCTACATGGGCGTTGCCGCGCTGGCGCAGATCCGCAGCCACCTGCTCGGCGCCGGGCTGGCGGCCAGCACGCCATTCGCCTTGGTCGAGAACGGCTCACGTGCCAACCAACGCGTGGTCAGCGGGCAACTGCGCCAGCTGCCCGAGGCCGCCGCCCAGCATGATGTTAAGTCGCCGGCGCTGCTGATCCTCGGCGACGTGGCGGCGCTGGCCGATGAACTGCATTGGTTCGGCGACGCCCCGCTGCACGCAACGCCTACTGTTTCCTCACTTTCCGCAAAGACAGCACCGCCCACACTGGCCGACGCCGCCTGACCACCTCCCCGGAGATTTCAATGGCCTTGTACAACAGCATCCTGGACACCATCGGCAATACCCCGGTGGTCAAGCTCAACCGCCTGGCTCCGGCCGGCGTCGACATCTACGTCAAAGTCGAGTCATTCAACCCGGCCGGCTCGGTCAAGGACCGCCTGGCCCTGGCCATCATCCTCGACGCCGAGAAGAAAGGCCTGCTCAAGCCCGGCGATACGATCGTGGAAGCCACCTCCGGCAATACCGGCGTCGCCCTGGCGATGGTGGCCGCCGCGCGCGGCTACAAGTTCGTCGCCACCATGGTGGAAACCTTCTCCATCGAGCGTCGCAAGCTGATGCGCGCCTATGGCGCCAAGGTCATCCTGACCCCGGCCGCCGAGCGCGGCAGCGGCATGGTGCGCAAGGCCAAGGAGCTGGCCCAGCAGCACGGCTGGTTCCTGGCTAGCCAGTTCGCCAACCCTGCCAACCCGGCCTATCACCGCCAGACCACCGCCGCCGAGATCCTGCGCGACTTCGCCGGCAAGCGCCTGGACTACTTCGTCAGCGGCTGGGGCACCGGCGGCACCCTCACCGGCGTCGGCGAAGTGCTGAAGCTGGCCCGTCCGGAAACCCGCATCATCGCCACCGAACCGGCCGGCGCCGCCCTGCTGGCCGGCAAGGATTTCACCCCGCACAAGATCCAGGGCTGGACCCCGGACTTCATCCCGGAAGTGCTCAACCGCAGCGTCTACGACCAGTTGCTGTCGATTTCGGACGAACGCGCGATTGAAACCTCGCGCCGTCTGGCCGCCGAGGAAGGCATATTTGTTGGCATCTCCTCCGGCGCCACGGTTGCCAGTGCACTGGATGTGGCCGCCAATGCCGAGGCCGGCTCGGTAATCCTGGCGATGCTGCCTGATACCGGCGAGCGCTACTTCTCCACGCCGCTGTTTGCCGACATCAACGACGGCTCGGACGACGACTGGCTGGCCGGCCTTCCGTAACCGTCGTTACTTAACCCGTCAGCAACGCGAAGGCCGCCTATGCGGCCTTCGTGCGTTTCCGCGTCTTTAAATCACAGCAGGTGAGACTGGACGGGCGCAGACTGGAGCTGTGCCCGGCCTGGCGGTAGCCGTCACATTTTTCTCATACATCGCAACGGAAGATCACGGCCATGAACATTGAAGTTTGGCAGGGCGACATTACCGAACTGGCGGTTGACGTCATCGTCAACGCAGCCAATGAAACCCTGCTTGGCGGCGGCGGCGTGGACGGTGCAATCCATCGGGCCGCAGGCCCCGGCCTGCTGCGCGAATGCGAGCAGCTGCCCGAGCTGCGTGCGGGCGTGCGCTGCCCTACCGGCGAAGTGCGCGCCACCGCCGGCCACAACCTGCCGGCCAAGCACGTATTCCATACCGTCGGCCCGGTGTGGCGCGATGGTCGCCATGATGAGGCGGCGTTATTGGCCAATTGCTACTGGCAATCGCTGCGGCTGGCTGAGCAAATGGGCTTGGAGTCGATCGCGTTCCCGGCGATCAGTTGCGGGGTTTATGGCTACCCGCTGCATTCGGCGGCGGTGATTGCCGCGACCGAGACCATGACCTGGCAGAAGAGCCATGCGCGGCCTTCACGGATTGTGCTGGTGGCTTACAACCCTGCCGCGTTCAAGATCTATCAGCAGGCCTTGGCCAGTGCAGGGCCGATGCAGGAGCAGGCAGGGTCGGTGCTGGCGTCATTTTCTGGCGGGTTTGCGCCTGCGCATTGAGAGGCTTGGCTGTTCAGCGGCCAAACAAAAGCAAAAGCTACCCCTCCCCAACCCTCCCCTTCGCTACGCGAAAGGGAGGGGGTAAGAGCGGCTACCCGCGATCTGACCGACCTGCACAAACAGCCCCTCCCTTTGCCGCAGGCAAGGGGAGGGTTGGGGAGGGGTAGCTCTTAGCAGCAAACCCATCACCCCAGCTCACCACCTACCCCGTAAACCCAGGCATCAAAAAACCCCTGCAGCGAGCGCCCCGCCGCACGCTCCATCGCCTTCTGGAAATCTGCCGTAACCACCGACTTTCCATCATTGGCCTGCGTGTACTCGCGCAAACCACGCCAGAACAGCTCCTCGCCTAATTCCAACCGCAAGCGGTGCAGCACGTAAGCGCCTTTCTTGTAGACCACCGCACGGTCATCGGCGCTGGGCTTGTTCCAATCCGGGTATACCAATGGCCGATCAGCGCCCTTCGCTCGTAAAGCCAGCACCCGCTGTTCCCAGCCCTGCACCATCGTCTGGTACGCCGCTTCGCCGTGCGCGTGTTGCAGCCACGCAGCAGTCATGAAGTTGGCGAAACCTTCGTTGAGCCAGAAGTGCTCCCAGCTCTTGCAGGTAATGCGATTACCCCACCATTGATGCGCGGCCTCGTGCGCCATCAAGCCCGTCTGTGTGGAATCTGCAAGTACCTCCTGCCCATAGGCTTCGGACATCAG
The DNA here is from genome assembly GCF_056759995.1 of Stenotrophomonas sp. STEN030. Classification (NCBI taxonomy): domain Bacteria; kingdom Pseudomonadati; phylum Pseudomonadota; class Gammaproteobacteria; order Lysobacterales; family Lysobacteraceae; genus Stenotrophomonas; species Stenotrophomonas sp. STEN030. The sequence continues at coordinate 23,379 of NZ_JBRREB010000027.1, forward strand.
CGATAGTCCGGCCATTTCCTGGCCGATGGTGCGTTCCACAAAGGCCTGACGGTAGTCGCCCTGATAGGCCAGGCCCGCACGCTCAGCGAAGAAATCGAGCATGTCGCCGGTGGCGGCGAACAGCTTGCCCAGTTCCGCTTCGGAGCGATCCAGCGAGTAGTAATGCAGCTTGCTGGCAGCATGCGACTGCTGCACATGCCGGTAAGGTGCCGCGGCAAAACCGTAGACATAACCCGGCATCGGTGTGCGCAGCTGCCAGCGGTGCTCGATGCGACCATCCTGCAGCTGCCGTGACGGCAAGGCATCGCCTACCGCGGTGCTTTGTAGATCCTTGGGTAGACGCAATGCCAGCATCAAGGTGGCGCGTTCGTCCGGCGCGTTGATCGAAGGCATCCACTGATCGGTGGAGAAGATGGTGTAGACCTCATTGCGCGCCGGTGCGAACTCCAGGCCGAAGCGCGGCTTGCCGTGGTAGTGCAGGCGTACGCTGGTCTCCTCGCCGGCGGTCAACGGCGTTGCCAGACTGACGGTCAGCTTTCCATCGGCCTGCTGGAAGTTCGCCGGCTGGCCGTTGTGCGCGGCTGAATCGATGACCAGCTCGCCACTGTCCAGAACCAATTGCTGTAGTGGAGCGGTTGCGTTGAAGCGGACAAGGGTTTCGCCCTGCAGCTGACCAGCGGCGATATCCAGATCGAGGGTGGTTGCGTAGTGCTGGATGTCGAAGTTTCGTAGTTCCGCAGCGAAGGCGGGTACGGCTATGGTCGATGCGAACAGTCCCAGCACGATTCTGCGATGCATCCGATCATCCCCAACGGAAAATCCGATTGTAGGGCTGTGCTGCGAAAATCGTGGGAATGGTGGATTTGTGGGAGCGGCGTAAGCTGCGAAGCTGGCAAGGCTGAAGCCCTACAAGGTGTTTGCAATTGCAGCCATGCTGGTGGTTTGATCGGAACCGACTTCGCGGCTTGCGCCGCTCCCACAAGAACAACAGCCAAAAGCAGAAAAGAAAACGCCGGCTGTTAGCCGGCGTTTTGTCTACCTCACGCGGGTTGGCTTATCAGCCTTCCCACTTGCCCTGTGCAGCCAGGCCGTTTTCCTTGGCGCGCTCGTACACGGTCTTCTGTGCGGCGGCGTAGTTGCCCTTCATGTCCTTGGCCCACAGCTTCAGTGCAGCCTGCTGCATGGCGCGGCCGTAGGAGAAGCTCAGCGGCCACGGCAGGGTGCCCACTTCGTTCATGGCATTGAGGTGAGCAGTGGACTGCTCGTCGCTCTGGCCACCAGAAAGGAACACGATGCCCGGCATGATTGCCGGCACGGTCGACTTCAGGCACATCACGGTGGACTCGGCCACTTCCTCGACATCAACCTGCTCGTCGCAGCCCTTGCCCGGGATGACCATCGAGGCCTTCAGGATGGTGCCTTCCAGCACAACGTTCTGCTGGTACAGGGCGTCGAACAGCGAACGCAGGGTGGCTTCGGTGACTTCGTAGCAGGTCTCGATGTCGTGGTCGCCGTCCATGATCACTTCAGGCTCAACCATCGGCACCAGGCCACATTCCTGGCACAGCGCGGCATAACGGGCCAGCGCATGGGCGTTGGACTCGATGCAGGTGCCCGACGGCATGTTGTCGCCGATGTTGATGACCGCACGCCACTTGGCGAAACGCGCGCCCAGCTTGTAGTACTCCTGCAGGCGCTCACGCAGGCCGTCCAGGCCTTCGGTCACCAGCTCACCGGGGCAGCCGGCCAGCGGATGCGCACCCTTGTCGACCTTGATGCCCGGGATCATGCCGTTGTCGGCCATGTACTTGGCGAACGGCACGCCGTCCTTGGTCGACTGGCGGATGGTTTCGTCGTACAGGATCGCGCCGGAGATGTGCTCGTTGAGCTTCGGCGTGGTCAGCAGCAGTTCGCGGTAGGCACGACGGTTTTCTTCCGTGTTTTCGATGCCGACGCTTGCGAAGCGCTTGGCAATCGTACCGGTGGATTCGTCAATGGCGATGATGCCCTTACCCGGGGCGACCATGGCCTGGGCGGTTTCAGCCAGCAGTTCGATGCTCATGAGGTTCCTGTGACAGCGTGCGGGAAAAACCGGATTATAGCCCGGCACGCTCACCGGCTGGCTGCCCGCAAGGTCTGGAACCGGTTTCAGGCTGTCATGTCAGGACAAAAGCTGTCCGCTCCGATCAATTGATGACCGGAGCGGTGGCTTGTTGCTGGCGTCGTTTACAGGTCGCCCAGACCGCTGGCGCGGCCGTCGTTACCCACTTCCAGCAGACGCAGGGTGTTGGTGGCGCCATGGGTTTCCATGTGCTCGCCACTGGTGAACACCACGCGATCACCGGCTTCCAGCAGGTTGGACTCAACCAGCAGACGGATGCTGCCGCGCGCGGCCTCACGCGGGGTGAAACCACGGCTGTCGAAGTTGATCGGGAACACATCGCGCATCAGCGCCATCTGCCGGCGCGCACCGTCATGGCGGGTGACCGCGTAGATCGGCGACTTGGCGCGGAAGCGCGACAGGTAGCGCGCGGTACCACCGGATTCGGTCATCGCCACGATGGCGCGCACGCCCACGTGCTGGGCCAGGAACATGGTAGCCATGGCGATGGCCTGGTCGGCACGCTCCAGATTGCGCGGCGAAGCGTTGAAGTCGGTCTCGGTCTGGAACTGGCGCTCGGCGCCCAGACAGATACGAGCCATCGCCTCGACCGCCTTGACCGGGTAAGCACCGGCTGCGGTTTCGGCCGACAGCATCACCGCATCGGTACCGTCGATGACCGAGTTGGCCACGTCCAGCACTTCGGCACGGGTCGGGATCGGGCTTTCGACCATTGACTGCAGCATCTGCGTGGCGGTGATCACCACCTTGTTCTGCGCCAGCGAGGCCTTGATGATCTTCTTCTGCAGGCCCGGCAGCTCGGCGTCGCCGATTTCCACGCCCAGGTCACCACGCGCCACCATCACCACATCGCTGGCGTCGACGATCTCTTCCAGGTTCTCGATGGCTTCGGTGCGCTCGATCTTGGACACCAGCGCGGCGTAGCAGCCATGCGACTCGGCGATTTCGCGCGCATCGTTCATGTCCTGCGCGTTGCGGCAGAACGAGACGGCGATGAAATCGACACCGATCTTGGCAACGATGCCGATCAGCTCCTTATCGCGCTCGGTCAACGCGCCCAGCGACAGACCGCCGCCCTGCTTGTTCAAGCCCTTGCGGTCGGACAACACGCCATCATTGAGCACGGTGTTGATGATGCGTTCGCCCTGCACTTCCACAACCTGCAGCTGCATCAGGCCGTCGTCGAGCAGCAGGACGTCGCCCGGCGCCACATCCTGCGGCAGGCCGAGATAGCTCACGCCCACCTGGTTGGTGTCACCGGCCGGCGCCGAGGTGCTGGCGATCAGGTCAAAACGGTCGCCGGCCTTGAGCTTGATCTTGCCTTCGGCAAAACGCTCGATGCGGATCTTCGGGCCCGGCAGGTCGGCCAGGATGCCGACTTCCACACCTACGCGCTGGGCAGCGGCACGCACGTCGGCGGCGCGCTTGGCCTGGCCGGACGGATCACCGTGGGAGAAGTTCAAACGCACAACGTTGACGCCGGCGCGGAACAGATCGTCCAGCACGCCCGGCGCGTCAGTTGCCGGCCCGAGGGTGGCGAGGATCTTGGTGCGGCGCTGACGTTCAATCATTGTGCGTAGTCTCCCTAATAGACCGCCGAAAGTAGCACATCCATTGCATGACAACGATGTCGCATACGATTTCATACGACACTTTCTGCTGTGTCCCAAAGACAGGCCAGACAGTCGGTCTGGACATACCGTACGGTATGACAACGCGGGACCTATAGCTGACCTGCATAGGTCGATAAGCCAGGGTGATAGCTCAACATTGAAGTGTTGCGGTTGTGCGCTGATTCGAAGGGTAAATCATGCTGCTTCGCAGCAAAGAAAATTGACAATGGAGACACGTCGAGGACATCGGGCGACAAGTGAAGCATGACCGGCGCGAGCGCCTGGGCCTTTCCCCTGAGACCTCCCAGATCGTCATTCCCGCGCAGGCGGGAATGACGAATTGAAGTTTTGCTGAGATCTGACTGCATCGCGGCTCCAATTACCGGAGCCGCGAAAACCCCAAGCCCATCAATCACCCGCGCAACACCGCCGCCAACTCATCCGGCGTAGCCGCCAGCGCACCAGCCCCGGCAGCCTGCAACTCTTCGCGACCACCAAAGCCCCACAGCACGCCAACATTGCGCATGTCATGGTGACGCGCACCTTCGATATCCATGCGGCGGTCACCGATCATCCAGCACTGCGAGGCCTGCAACGACAAACGCTGCAATGCTTCAGCGATCAACTCCGGTTTGTGGCTGCGTGAACCATCTTCAGTCGCGCCGATGATGTCCTCGAAGCAGCTACCAAACGGCAGGTGCTCGACGATGCGCCGCGCGTGCGGCTCGTTCTTGGCAGTGACCACGGCAAGCCTATGGCCGGCCGCATGCAGGCCCTGCACGACATCACCGATACCGGCGTAGATGTCGTGTTCCTTCCAACCGTGCACATCGAAACGCTCGCGGTACAACTCCACCGCCCGCTCCACGCGCAGGGCGTCACCGAACAAGGGCTTGAAGCTGGTACGCAGCGCCGGGCCGATCCACTTGCGCAGCTCGGCATCGCCCGGCACTGGATGATCCATCTGTTCCAGTGCATAGGCCACGCAGCGGGTGATGCCGACGGCCGAATCAATCAGCGTGCCGTCGAGATCGAAGAAGAAAACATCGCGGCTCACTGGCCGCGAGCCTCCAACGCTGCAACCGCCGGCAAAGTCTTGCCTTCCAGGAACTCCAGGAACGCGCCGCCGCCGGTGGAGATGTAGCTCACCTGCTTGGCGATGCCGTACTTGTCCACGGCAGCCAGGGTATCGCCACCGCCGGCAATCGAGAACGCATTGGAGCTGGCGATGGCCTTGGCCATTGCTTCGGTACCCTTGCCGAAGGCATCGAACTCAAACACGCCGACCGGGCCATTCCAGACCACGGTGCCGGCTTTTGCAATCAACTCTGCGTACTGCGCAGCGGTCTGCGGACCGATATCCAGAATCATGTCGTCAGCGTCTACCGCAGCAACCGCCTTGACCGTGGCCGGCGCGTCAGCGGCGAAGGCCGGCGCCACCACCACATCGATCGGCAGTGGGATTTCGGCACCGCGTGCCTTGGCATCGGCGTCGATCTTGCGCGCGGTGTCGAGCAGGTCGTTCTCGACCAGCGACTTGCCCACGCCATGACCCTCGGCAGCGATGAAGGTGTTGGCGATACCGCCACCGACGATTAGCTGGTCGACCTTGCTGACCAGACTGGACAGTAGCTCCAGCTTGGTGGAGACCTTGGAGCCGGCCACAATCGCCAGCAGCGGGCGCGCCGGGTTGGCCAGCGCCTTGTCCAGCGCGTCCAGCTCAGCCATCAGCAGCGGGCCGCCAGCAGCGATAGGTGCGAAACGGATCACGCCATGGGTCGAGGCCTGCGCGCGGTGCGCGGTGCCGAAGGCATCCATCACGAACACGTCGCACAGCGCGGCGTACTTCTGCGACAACGCCTCGTCGTCCTTGCCCTCGCCCACATTCATGCGGCAGTTTTCCAGCAGCACGATCTGGCCCGGGGCCACGTCGACGCCGTCCACCCAATCCTTGACCAGCGGTACGTCCACACCCAGCAGCTCGGACAGGCGCTTGGCCACCGGTGCCAGCGAATCGGCCTCACTCCATACGCCTTCCTTGGGACGGCCCAGGTGCGAGGTCACCAGCACGGCAGCGCCTTTCTCCAGTGCCAGCTTCAGGGTCGGCAGCGAGGCGGTGATGCGCTGCTCGGAGGTGATCTTGCCGCTCTCGTCGATCGGCACGTTCAGATCCTGGCGGATCAGTACGCGCTTGCCGGAAAGGTCGAGGTCGGTCATGCGAACGATGGACATGGCAGGATCAGCTCCGCAAAGTAGGGGGAAACCGCAATTCTCGCCCGCCCCGCCGACCGGGGCAAACCTTGAGTGAAATGGATGTCACCACGCCTGCCGCAACCCGAACTGTCCAGCCCCCGCCTGCGCCTGCGCGAGGTCCGTGATGACGACGCTGCGGCGCTGTTCGCCATCCACAGCGACGCGCGGGTGATGCGCTACTGGAGCTACCCGGCCTGGACCGAACTGGCACAGGCCGAACAGAAGATCGCCGACATCCAGCGCCAGCGCCGCGAGCTGGACATGCTGGTCTGGGCAATTGCCGATGCGGACACCGACTTACTGATAGGCAGCAGTGCCATTTTCTACATGGATCTGACACAGGCGCGTGCCGAGATCGGTTACAGCCTGCATCCCGACTGGCAGGGCCGCGGCCTGGCCAGCGAAGCCCTGCAGCTGGTACTGGGCTACGTGTTCAACGAGCTGGGGCTGCGCCGTATCGAAGCCGACATCGACCCGCGCAACCTGCCCTCCTGCCGCCTGGTGGAAAGGTTCGGCTTCGTCCGCGAAGGCCTGCTCCGCGAACGCTGGCATGTAAACGGCGAAATCTGTGACAGCGCCATCTACGGGCTGCTACGCCAGGACTTCAAACTGTAGAGCCGAGCCATGCTCGGCTGGGGCCATACCAGCACTACTTGTGGGAGCGGCGTAAGCCGCGAAGCTGGCAATGCAACCGCTGCCTGAGCCAATCGCAGTTGCAGCTATCTTACCAGTTTGATTTGCACCAGCTTCGCGGCTTACGCCGCTCCCACAATCGCGGCGATAGAGCCCCTGCCGAGCATGGCTTGGCACTACCGGTCACAGCGGCAGGCGATGCACGATGAAGTTCACCACGTTCTCCATCGCGCCCGGATCAACATTGCTCAAACCGATCACCACGTAGCCCGGTTCCGGCAGCACCACCAGCGATGTATTCGCGCCAGGCGCACCACCTTCGTGCCCGTACTGCCGCTCCGCGCCCTGCCCGCTGACCATGAAGCCATAGCCATACCAGGCTTTGTTGTTCTGCGGCGATGTGGCCAATGCCAACGATTCGGGTGATATCAGCCGACCAGCGCGCAGTGCTTCGGCAAACTTCAACATGTCGCCAACCGTGCTGTAGCCACCACCAGCTGATGTGCCGCGCCATGGCAGCGTTTTGGTTTCCTGCACCCACTCGCCGTCGAGCTTGGCATAGGCAACCGCGCGCGCCGGCACAGCCGCGGATTCCGGCTCAGAGCCAGTCGCGTTCATTCCCGCAACACGATAGATATGCTGATCCACATAGTCGTAATACGACTGCCCGCTCACCGCCTCGATGATCGAGCCGAGCAGGATATAGCCGTAGTTCGAGTAACCATCCTCACTGCCCGGGGTTGAGCTCGGCGGCGTGGCGCTGGCGAGGCTCCAGTAGTCGTTCAAGGTCCGCAAGGATTGCGAACGCTTCTCGAATTCCTCGCCGAACACATCACCCAGGCCGCTGGTGTGATTGAGCAGCTGGCGGATGCTGATTGCCCTGGCTACTTGCTGATTCGGATAGTTCTCAAGGTGAATGGCGACCGTGTCATCCAGCGACAGTTTGCCCGCCTGCCGCAACTGCAGGATGGCCACGGCAGTGAACATCTTGTTCAATGAGGCGAGCCGGAACCGAGTGGTTTCATCAACGCCAACAGCGCGCTCGCGATCAGCTGCGCCGCCATGCCAGGACAACAGAACCTTGCCGTCCTTCGCCACCACCAATGCACCGGACAAGGTGTCGGCAGCACGCGCGGAATCCAACCGCGCTTTGCCTGCGGCCAGCACCTCGGTACGTGACATCCGCTGCGGCTTGAACTCATCCGGCAGGTCCATCCCTTCCAGCTGCAGCTTGGTAACATCAAATCGATCCGCAGGATCCATATCCAGCGTCGCCAGCACTCCTCGATCGGTCATCTCCGACAGCAAGATCAGCTGCGCATTGTCCGCCGTGCTGGATTTGACTCCCAATAATTTGAACGTACCCAGTGATTGACGGATATCCAGAAAGCGTTGCGCCTCCTGCCCAACCTTGTAGTCGGTCAAAAACGTCTGCAGCGCATCGCGCTCACCGCTGTTGTATGCAGCAAGCCATAAATCGAAGACCTGCTCGGCGTGGGCATCAGGCAAAGGCTGCTTGGCAGCTGCGGCAGTCGAAAAACCAAGCAGAACTGCAACCGCAAATGACGTCAAACGCATAAGCCAACCAATCCTTTCCGTTGCCAGCAGCACCTGTAGTGCCGAGCCATGCTCGGCAGAGAACTTCCGACAAACCCAGACTGTAGGAGCGGCGTAAGCCGCGAAGCAGACAAACCAATAGAGAAAAAACCAACCCCTCCCCAGCCCTCCCCTTCGCCGTGCGAAAGAGAGGGAGATAAGCCAGTCCGGCGCATTGGGAAAGCCCCTGCCGAGCATGGCTCGGCACTACATCAGGCCTCTTTTTTTTCTGCGCGACTGCTGCGAATCAGGCTGAACGCAAAACCCGCTACCGCCGCTGCACCAAGCACCAGCACTCCCCACAACACGATGTTCTTCCAATCGCGCGGTGCTTCGACCTGCTGATAGGCCGCATCGCCGGCACGCTGCGCACCCGCGCCCAAAGTCGCTGCGACCGGTTGCCATTGCGCGCCGTTATGAGCACGCAAGGCTGCCAACATCGGATCCAACGCGGCCTGCGCTTTGCCTTCATCCGCGCTGCCTGCAACCAGCAGGTAGGGCGCACGACCCTGCGCAAGAAACACCACGCTGCCGGGGCGATAACCCAGACGCAAGCTTGGCGCAGCAGCAGGCACCGCGCCGGGCTCTGCCTGCAGACGCCACTGCCTGTCATCAACGATGCCCGACGTTTCCAACGGCGGTGAACGCTGCTGCTTGCCGGCCTGGCTGAGGTTCCACGCATTCCAACCCGTGGTCAGGGTCTGCCAGACCGGTTCACCGTCGGCAGCGCGCGCGCGGTCTTCATCGCGACTGGAGACAGTCCAGCTCACCGCGCTGTTGGCGGGCATCACCACATCCAATCGCTGCACCGGGAATCGCCCCTGCAAGCGGTACAGATAACCATCCTTGCCGTTACCACCGGCAGCCGCCTGCAGTTCCTGCCATTGCCAATCGCCAACCTCGACCGCATCGGCGAACTCGCCGCGCAGGCCCTGCAGCTGCGGTGCGCCGCTACGCTGCAAGGGCACCAGGCGCAGATAGCGCAAGCCGGATTCGACCTTGATGCTGTTGCTGCGCAGCTCGTTGCCCTGGTTGCGCAGTTGCACCAGCCGCACCTGCGGATCCAGCACCTGCCAACCGCGCAGGTCGTCGCTGCCTTCGAGGCGATAGCCCAGATCCAGGGTTGCCGCCGTATCACTCCAATCCACCAGCAGTTTGTGCAGCTTGCCAGCCTCGTCACCAAGATCAATCAGCCATACCGGGTCGGCACTGCCAGCCGCTGTTGCCGCGCCCACCGAATTGCGGATCGAAACCACTTTGCCAGCGGTATCGCGTTCCACCACGATGCTCAGGTCCTCATCGCCGCCCGCGCTGGCTGCAGGCAATGCAAACCATTGAAGCGGCGCGATACGCAGCGCGCCGCCCAGCGGTGTTGCAGCCGCATACACCGCGCTGGCCACCGGCTTGCCATCGGCATCGATTACCCGCACATCGCGCAGGTCGCGCCAATGCACCGCCGAATACACCGTTGCATCCAGCGGCACCCGGTAGGCGCCGGCATCAGGCTGCGACAACTGCAGCGGCCATTGCCGGGCGAAGTCGTCAGCGGCCATTGCACTGAAAGGCAGCAAGGCCAGTACCAGCAGGCGCTTGATCATGCGGTTGTTTCCTCGTTGTTTGTAGCAGCACCCGGCCGTCGTGGCGGTGCTGGCGCCAGCCAGCCCACCAAGGTGCACAGCAGTCCGTAGGCGATGAAGGCGCCGATACCGAGCAGGTCGCCGAGATTGCCGCGGTCTACCAGCAGCAGCTTTGCCAGCACCACGCTCATCAGGATGGCACCGGCCAACCACAGTCCCCACTGGCCACGACGCGAACCGCTGATCCAGCCGATCACACCCAGCAGGCTCCACACCACGGTCAGGCTGGTCTGCGCCAACTTGGTGCCGAGCAGGCTGTCGCTCCACGGCACATCGCCCCAGTGATGCACGGCACGCAGCGTCATCACCGTCACCAGTACCAGCGCGGCCACTGCCGTGCCCACCAACTGCATCGGCAACACCGCTGCGCCAGCGTTCTGGCGCAGGCGCATTGCCAGCAAGGCAAGCACCGCGATCTCCGCAAGCTCCAGTGGGTTGAACACGACAATCCACGGCAGCGGTGCAGCCGAGCCGGCGCTGGCCAAGGACGTCAACCACCACAAGCCCAACACCGCGAACACCGCCATCTGCAAGGCTGGGCGATAGCGACCAAACGCCTCACCGAGCGGCTGCGACAGCCAACCCCAGCGATACATCGACAGCACCGCCAGCAGCAGCCACGGCAGCGCCAGCAACATGCCTACCCAGCCTTCGGCCAAGTTGAAGTGATCGCCGATATGCCAGGCCAGCAGCGACAGTACCGTCGGCCACAGCAGCCACCAGGCCAACTGCGCCAAACCGGCGACCGCACCGCTACCTTCGCGTAGACACATCAAGCTGCGCACGCCCAAGGCAGCGAATACCGCCCACGCAATCGCCCCATAGCCAGCGAATGGCTGCCCGTACTCGGACACCTGCAGGAAGGCCACCGGGAAGGCCATCACCAGAGAGCCGAGAGTGGTCAAGGACAGCGCCAACGCAGGTGCACGCCGTTGCACTTCCGCCGCCAGCCAACCGGTCACACCGAGCAGCAGCAGCACTGCGTGCAGGCGACTGTCGATCTCGACGAAATCACCGATTTCCAGGATCACGTTGCCCAGCCACCAGGCCAATGCCCACAGATAAGCCACCGTCGCCACCTGCAGATTGCCCGCGCTTCGGTACCACCATGCGGTGGCGAAGCCGGCCACGGCGATCAGCAAGGCACCCATGAAGGCGGCGTTGGCAATGGCGATAGTCGCACTGAGATGGCTACCCGACACGCCGATCGCCAAAGCGGCTGCAGCGGCCAGCTGCAGGCCGATGCCGGTCCAGCGGGCCAATCGACGGTCCTGGGTCAAGCCCAGCCAGACAAGACCCGCACCTTCCAGCGCGAACACCGACGCGGTTGCCTTGGCCGACAAGGCCAGCGGAACCGCCAAGGTGGCAAAGCCCACGGCGAGAATGGCGTAGCCGCGTGCCAGCACATTCAAGCGTTCGTTGTTGATCAGCGCGCGCGCCAACACTGCATACAGTGCAGCCACACCCAATGCGCAGAATGCCAAGGGCATGCGATCGCCCTGCAACAACGCGGCCTGCAACGAGAATGCGATCAGCGGCGTACCAAACAACAGGCAGCCATCGATGCGCGCATTGCCTGCACTGCTGGCCTTGCGGGCATACAGCAACGGCAGCAACAGGTAGAACACGAAGAACAACACCAGGAATGGCTGGATACTGTTGAAATTGGCAGGCTCGTACTTCAGTACACCCCAGCCGGTACCAATGCCCCAGGTGAAAACAAAACCAAGCAGGTTGAGGATGCGCCACGGCCGCACCCAGGCAATGGCGAAGATGCCGACGTTGAGCAAGGCGTAGTACGAGAACAGGGCGACATGGTTGCCGTTGCCGTCTGACAACCAGATCGGCGCCATGAAGCCGGCCAGCACGCCAAGGATGGCCAGGGTTCTGCTCTCCTGCAGCACAGCCATCACCGACAAGCCGGCAATCAGTACCACGCTCAACCCGAACGCCGGCGCGACACCGATCATTCCGTAGTTCTTGCAGGCGGAAAACACCACCAGCAACAGGATGCCGATCATGCCGCCCTGCATCGCCAGTGCGAAGGTGCGGTGGCTCTCGCGCTTGCGCCAAGCGAATACCAAACCCGCCAAAGCAGCGGCACTGATGCCGGCCAGACGCAGGCTCGGCGGCACCACGAACCAGCCCTGGTCGCTTGCATACTTCAGCAAGGCGGCGACACCAGCCAGCAGCACCAGCATGCCGACCTTGACCGGCACATTGCCGCTGGTCAGCCACTGCTTGGCGTAAGCAAGCGCACGCTCGACGAAGTTGGGTTCGGCCGGCTCCGCGGCCGCCCACGCCCGCTCCGGCGGCGGCTCGCGGCGGGCAGGAATGGGCCGACGGGGCGCGCTCGCCAGTGGATCGAGCGGGTCTGGCCTGGGTGGCAGCGGCGGTGGTGCTGGCGAGGCAGCGACGGGCTCAGCCGCGGATGGCGGAGACGCCACTGCCACCGGTTCGATAGCGGATTCATCCGAATCGGGCTCGGGCTCCGCCCAAGCGTAGGGCCGGGTGGCTTCGACACGCTGCCGGCTGGGTGCTGCTTCCGTCTCGCCAGCATCCAGTCGCTCCTCCAGCGCCGCCACGCGGCGCTTGAGCGAGGACACCGATACCAAGGCAATCGCCAGCAACACCGGCATCGCCAATGCAGCCAGTACCAGCAGCACTATCAACAACACCCAACCCTCGTCCATTGATCATCCTTGTGCACCTGAACGTGCTGCATCACCTTATCCGCGCCACCTGAAAACGCAAGGTGCGCCCAGTCAGCTTCAGCCCGTCCCTATGACGCAATGCTGTTCGCTGGAGCATTTGAGCCAAGTCGAGAGCCGACAGACCGCGCTTTTGTAGGAGCGGCGTAAGCCGCGAAGCCGGTACATCACCAGATGCCGTGGATACCAAGGGTTTCAGCATCCCCAGCTTCGCGGCTTACGCCGCTCCCACAGAACAATGCCAGCGCAGGAAGGCCGTTGCGGCCCAGCATGCCTCATTGTGGGAGCGGCGTAAGCCGCTAAGCCGGTACATCATCAGATGGCACAGATGCCAAGGGTTTCAGCACCCTCAGCTTCGCGGCTTACGCCGCTCCCACACAGAAAGATGCTCGCGCAACACTGGCATCGGCCTGGTAATCGGGTGGTGAGCGGACAACATCAGCCTTACAGCGAGGCTTCCTCAGCATCGCGCTGGCGCCCATCGAAATCAGAGCGCGCCTGATCCATCTGCGGCTGGTGCGTCCATGCCCATTGCAGCAAGGCATCGACTGGTTGCAGCAGGGATTTCCCCAGTTCAGTCAAGGCGTAGTCCACCTGCGGCGGCACGGTCGGGTAGACGCTGCGGCTGACCAGACCATCACGCTCCAGGCCGCGCAGCGTACGCGCCAGCATGCGCGGCGACACCCCGCTCAGCTCGCGCCGTAGCTGATTGAAACGGCGGGGTTGTTCGCGCAATGCGATTACCGCCAACAGACTCCATTTCTCGCCGACGCGGTCCAGCAGCAGCCGCATCTGTTGGCAATACGCGGCGTCTTCACCTGCCGCTGGGCCAGTATCACCGGTGTGAGTTGCTGTCATCGGCGTGCCTCCTTGTGGCCTAGAACCGCGCACCCATCAATAGAGCATGTCGACGCAGGCGGGCGCCAGCCCACCAACGCGGCCCCAACAACCAAGGAGTCACCGATGTCCAATCTGATCCTCCGCAATGAGCCGCTGGGCCGTCCGTGGCCGGGCACCGATCCGTTCCTGTTCTGCGCCCATCACCTGGACCAGTACCCGCAGGCGACCGCCGAGCAGGGGGTGGACATGCGCCAGCTGGGCGGCCGCGAACTCGGCCATGACTTCAGCGGCAAGGACGGCTTCAGCATGTACCACGGGGTCAACGTACCCGGCTTCCCTGCGCATCCGCACCGTGGCTTTGAAACCATCACCATCGTGCCGCAGGGCTTGGTGGACCACGCCGATTCGCTGGGCGCGACCGCCCGCTACGGCGACGGCGACGTGCAATGGCTCACCGCCGGTGGCGGCACCCAGCATTCGGAGATGTTTCCGCTGCGCTCACGCGAACACGCCAACCCGCTGGATCTGTATCAGATCTGGCTGAACCTGCCGCCGCAAAGCAAGATGGCTGACCCGGAATTCGTGATGCTGTGGGGCGAGAACATCCCCAAATACCGCATCGATGGTGCCGAGGTGAAGGTGATAGCCGGGCGTTATGTCCCGCAGGAAGCCGGCCATGCCGAGCTGCTGCCGCTGGCACCCGGGCGCAGCTCCTGGGCCGCCAATCCGCAAGCCGATGTCGCGGTATGGCAGATCACATTGCAGCCGGGTGCCTCGGTGATTTTGCCGCCGGCTAATGTGCAAGGCAGCAGACGCACGCTGTATTTCCACGACGGCAAGCAACTGCAGCTGGACGGTGATGCGATCAGCGGGCCACGCTTGCTGGAAGTGGCTGCCGGCAGTGCCTTGCCGCTGCACAACAGCGGCGATGACGTGGTACAGATCCTGTTGTTGCAGGGCGTGCCGATCGGCGCGCCGGTGGTGGCCTATGGCCCATTCGTGATGAACACCGCCGAGGAGATCGAGCAGGCGCGGCGCGATTATGGCCGTACCCAGTTCGGTGGCTGGCCGTGGTCCAGCCATGGGCCGGTGCATGCGGCTGGGCAGGGGCGGTTTGCCAAGCATCCGGGCAGTGATGGGATTGAGTTGCCGCCTTCGGCGTGAAAGGCGAACGAGTGTGTCACTTGCAACAGCGGGTAACCTGGGCAATGACCTGGAGCACAAGCAATAGCAACAGCACCCCTCCCAACCCTCCCCTTCACCTTCGGCGAAAGGGAGGGCTTTGAATGCAGAACGGGCGCCTTTCGGCGCCCGTTCTGTTTACAACTGTTGCGTGGATCAGGCGGCGACGACGCGCACCATTTCCAGGCACTTGTTGGAGTAGCCCCACTCGTTGTCGTACCAGCTGACCAGCTTGACGAAGGTGCTGTCCAGGGCGATACCGGCTTCGGCGTCGAACACGGAGGTGTGGGTCTCGCCACGGAAGTCGGTGGCAACCACCTTGTCTTCGGTGTAACCGAGGATGCCCTTCAGCGCGCCTTCGCTCTGAGCCTTCACTTCGGCGCAGATTTCAGCGTAGGTGGCTTCCTTCTCCAGCTCGACGGTCAGGTCGACCACCGACACGTCCGAGGTCGGCACGCGGAAGCTCATGCCGGTCAGCTTCTTGTTCAATTCCGGGATCACCACGCCCACGGCCTTGGCAGCACCGGTGGAGGACGGAATGATGTTTTCCAGGATGCCACGGCCGCCGCGCCAATCCTTGTTGGACGGGCCGTCAACGGTCTTCTGGGTAGCGGTGGCAGCGTGCACGGTGGTCATCAGGCCACGCTTGATGCCCCACTTGTCGTTGATGACCTTGGCCAGCGGGGCCAGGCAGTTGGTGGTGCACGAGGCGTTGGAGACGATGCTCTGGCCGGCGTAGGTCTTGTGGTTCACGCCGAACACGAACATCGGCGTGTCGTCCTTGGACGGGGCCGACAGGATCACCTTCTTGGCACCTGCGTCGAGGTGCTTCTGCGCGGTTTCCTTGGTCAGGAACAGGCCGGTGGACTCGATCACCACGTCCACGCCCACTTCGTCCCACTTCAGGTTGGCCGGGTCGCGTTCCTGGGTGAGGCGGATCTTCTTGCCGTTGACCAGCAGGTCGCTGCCCGACACTTCCACGTCCGCCTTGAAACGGCCATGCACGGAGTCGTATTTGAGCATGTAAGCCAGGTAATCCGGCTCCAGCAGATCATTGATGGCCACGATCTCGATGTCGTTGCCGAAGTTCAACACTGCCGAACGCAGCACATTGCGCCCGATGCGACCGAAACCGTTGATGCCGACCTTGATTGCCATGTTCACAAGCTCCTGCAGCCGCAAAGCCGTTGCGGCGGGGTGGAAAGGGGACGCCATTCTAGCAGGACCCATGCCCGCTCCGTGGCCGTCTGCCCTACCACCGCAGCTGAGCGCCAGCTGAGCGCAAACCCCTGTTTGATCAGGATCAAAGCGCCCCCCGGGCGCCATCCGGACACTGGTGCCACCTCCACCAAGTAACGGAATTACACATGCGCAAGACCTCCGCCCTGCTGCTTTCCGCCATGGCCGCTGCCGTGTCCCTGGCTGCCGCCGCCCCCGCCATGGCCCAGTCCAAGGGCGACTGGACCCTGGGCGTCGGCGTCCACGCGGTCGACCCGAAGTCCGATGCCGGCGATCTGAATGGCGCCGCGTTGGGTCTGGGCAAGCTGTCCACCAAGGTCGACAGCGACGTCAAGCCGACCGTCACCTTTGAATACTTTGTCGCCGACAACATCGGTATCGAAGTGCTGGCAGCGCTGCCGTTCAAGCACGACGTCAGCATTGACGGCGTCGGCAAGGTCGGCGAAACCAAGCAGCTGCCGCCGGTGGTCTCCCTGCAGTACCACTTCACCAACAGCAGCAAGGTCACTCCGTTCGTCGGCCTGGGCGTGAACTACACCAAGTTCTTCAGCACCGACAGCAAGGGCGCGCTGGCTGGCACCAAGCTGAAGCTGGAAGATTCGTGGGGCCTCGCCGCCCACGCTGGTCTGGACTTCGCCGTCAGCGATAAGGGCGCGCTGCGCGTTGACATGCGCTGGGCCGATATCGACACCAAGGTGAAGGTCAACGGCAACAAGCTGGGCACCGCCAAGATCGATCCGCTGGTGTACGGCGTGGCTTACGTCTTCAAGTTCTGAGCCCCACCGCAGTTATTGGGTAGCTACGGCACTGCCCTCCCCCAAGCGAGCACGTCTCCGGTCACAACCGGGGGCGTGTTTCGCCATCTGGCGCACGTAGCCGATGGCAGCGCAGCCGTTAGAATGGCGGCATGAACAAGCTCCACCGTCTCCTGATGCCGGCAATGGGCATCGCCATCGCTGTCTCCGCAACCCTCCCTGGCCAGGCACTGGCTTGGGGCGCGCAAGGCCACCGTCTGGTCGCGCGCATTGCCGAAACCCGCCTTGACCCTGCCGCAAAGGCTGAAGTCGAGCGCCTGCTGGCAAGCGAACCCGACGCCACCCTCAGCAGCATCGCCCCCTGGGCCGACCAGCTGCGCGCCAACGACCCCGATCTGGGTAAGAAGTCGGCGGGCTGGCACTACGTCAACATGGCCGAAGACGGCTGCAACTTCTCCCCGACCAAGCACTGCCGGAACGGCAACTGCGTGGTCGGCGCCCTGCAGCAGCAAAGTGCAATTCTGGCCAACCGCCAGCTCAGCAATGCCGAACGCCTGCAGGCGCTCAAGTTCGTCGTGCATCTGGTTGGTGACCTGCACCAGCCGCTTCACGCCGGTTACGGCCATGATCGCGGTGGCAACAACTACCAGCTGCAGTTCAACGGTCGCGGCACCAACCTGCATTCGGTCTGGGACAGCGGCATGTTCTATCCGCTGCAACTGAATGATGACCAGTTCCTGCAACGCCTGCAGGCGCTGCCGGCGCCCAGTGGTGTGCGCACACCGGACCTGCAGCGCGATCCCGCCCTGTGGGCCGAGCAGACCTGCCGCATCGCCACCCGCAAAGGCCTGTACCCTGACGGTCACAAGATCGACGAGCGTTACACCGCCGTGTGGGAGCCGGTTGCCGAGGCCCAGCTTCGTCTGGGCGGTGAACAGCTGGCCGCGCTGCTGAACCAGCTGCTCGATACTCCCTGAGCAATCAACGCGCCTGCACCACGTGCAGGCGCATATTCAGTGCAAGGCGTCCTCGCGCCGCACCATTGCCCTGCCCTCAATCACCTCGAAGGTGAAGGCGTAGGCCAGGGTTACCGGCACTACCTCGATACGTGAGGCGTTACTACAGTCTCCGTTCGACGGCGCCTGCACGCCCGCAGCGTAATGACAGACGGCAGCTGGCTCGAACGACCATCCTGCGGTGGCTGTCAGCGCAGCCTGCAGCAGACCCGCGTTACCCGCATCGTTTCCCGCACCGCAGGCCGAGTGCGCCAACAGTGGCGCGCTGCGTTCCACCCGTCCCTGCGCATCGAGGATGACATTCACGCATACCGTGGTGGCATCCAGCGAACGTTTTGCGTACTCCGACGGCAACACCGGATCATCGGCAGTTACGGCAACCGGCATGCGGAAGCTTTCCGTGGCCGCCAACTGATAGGGCTGTATCTCGCCTGCGCCACCGGAAGATTCCGGCGTCAGCATCTGCCGGTGCTGGTTGAGGTTGAAACTGCTGCTCGCCTGCTCTTTCTGCGGCTGCGTCGCACAGCCGGCCAGCATCAACGCAGCCAGCACCACAGCATGCCCGCGCACCTCAGCCCCTGCTCTGGGTTTCGGTGTATTCCATTTCCTCATCATCCATATCAAACGAAATCGGTACCCGGATGACGCCGGCAACCGGCTTGCCGTCCTTCATTGCCGGCGTGAACCGCCACTGCCTCGCAGCGGCAATCGACGTCGCCTCGAACACACCCTTGGGATGCGCCTCGGTAACGACCACGTCGGTCGCCCGGCCTTCGGCATCCACCGCGATACGCAGCACCACCTTGCCCGTGGTGCGACTGTCGATCGCAGCGCGCGGATAGCTGGGCGGCGGCATCCGCCCGGCATTCTGCAAGGCAACCTGCTCGGTCTTGCCGGATGCTGCCGATACGATGGCCGGATCTCCAGCCGCCAGGGCAATCGATCGCAGCTCCAGCACCCAGGTTGAGCGACCGTCAGCCGTGGACACTTCGATGCCTGCCGCCACATCGGGCTTGATCAGCAGGGTCGGCGACGAGATCAGATCCCCGTTCGCCTTCAGTGTGCCTTTGAGCGCGAGCATCCCGTCAGCTGCAGGCTGCAAGGTGAACTCCGCTGCCCACTGCACGCCCTTGTCCGAGCTTGCGCTGAAGGAGAACGGCGTGCCGGCCGACTGCTGCAGCTCGAAGCGCTGCCTGATGCCTTCCAGCGTAGCTTCCACGAAGGTTGCATAGACCGTGCCCTTGCCGGTCGTTGTAGATGTCGATGAAGAAGACGACGATGTCGAGGTGGAGGTGGATACCGCCTTGCCCGGCTGCGCGGCCCAGGCGGTATAGCCGAAAGCGGACGACAAGCCCAACGACAGCACCAACATGGCACACCACTGCTTCCTGCCGGGTACGGGACGCTTCAACATGGCAATACGCTCCTTCAATGGATGATGGTTCTGCCAGTGACACCCCACCGGCAACGGGGACGCGGCCAGCCCGGTCTTGAGCATGGCCTCGCCGTAACTGCGACGTGCGCCTGACACCTGCGCAATCACACGTTCATCGCAGGACAACTCCTGGTCTTCGCGGCAGCAGCGCAGGGCGAACAACAACAGCGGATTGAACCAGTACAGGCACTGCAGCAGCGCCAGCAAGGCGTTGATCGCGATGTCGCCGCGTTGCAGATGTACGCGCTCATGCAGCAACACCAGTTGCTGCTCGATTGGCAGATAGCGTTGTTCGAAACCGGCCGGCAGCACGATCCGCGGCCGCAGCAATCCCATAGCCGCAGGCAAGCCCGCCACTGCCTGTGCCTGCCATAGCCCGTCATCGCGTTGGCTGAGCCGCCCCAGCCCGCGTTGGAAGTTCTGCTGCTGGCGGTACAAACGCACTGCCATCAGCAGCACCCCGGCCAACCATGCGCAGCACAGCCACAACGGCCAATACGCAATCACCGCAGGGCCAGCAACTACCACCTGCCCAAACTGCACCGCGACCTCACTGACCCGCATCGGCACCGTCGCAACCTGCGGTGCAGGCAGCAGCACCGACAGCAGCGTCACCGGCAACAGCAGCCACAGCAGATAGGCAGCGCTTGCCCCTAGCCAACGCCGCAACGGCCGGCGCAGGATCAGCACCAGTGCAACAGCAGCACTGCTCGCCAAGGTGGTCTTCAGCAGCAGTGCCAGGATCTCAGTGCTGGTCATCGTCGAGTCCCTCCAGCAGTTTGCGCAGCTCGGCCACGTCTTCGCGGCTGAGCCGCTGGTGCTGGCTGAAATGAGCGACCAAGGGCGCGACCCGGCCATCGAATAGCCGCTCGATCAGGCTGCTGCTCTCCTCAAGCAACCAGGCATCGCGCTGCACCAGCGGCGTATACAGGAAACGCCGGCCATCCTTGGTTGCACTGATCGCGGCCTTGTTGAGCAGGCGGTTGAGCAGAGTCTTGACCGTAGCTTCGGCCCAGTCATTGCCGCCGGGCAGTCGCGCGATGACCTCGTCGGCGGACAGCGGGTGCTGACCCCACAGGACTTCCATGACAACGGCCTCGGCCTCGCTGATACGGATCATCGTTTACGCCTGTAATTTTTTGCGATTACACGAGTAAACGAAAGCCCTGTCAAGCCCTCACCAAGTGATTCAGGGGGGACATGCTGTAATGCCGATACCCCCGCAGATACCGGACACCATGCCCCATCACGTGACCGACCTCGACGCCGCCGTGGACTGGCTGCTCAGCAATACCCAAGGCCCACTGCGCATCGGCGCACCACTGGCACTGGGCAAACCTCATCGTTTGCTCAATGCCTTGTACGCGCGGATCGAAAACGACCCGGCGCGGCCGTTGCAGCTGTACACCGCGCTGTCGCTGAATCCGCCGCAAGCCAAAGGCGATGGTTTGGAGGCCCGCTTCATGCGCCCGTTCGTCGAGCGCCACTTCGGCAGCGATTTCCCACGCCTTGCCTATTCCGATGCCATCGCCCGTGATGCGTTGCCCGCGCACGTGCAGGTGGAAGAGTTCTACATGCAATCCGGTGCGCTGCTGCGTTCGTCGCAGGCGCAGCGTTACTACACCAGTCTCAACTACACGCATGCTGCCGATGCGGTGGCGCAACGTGCACCGAACGCAATCGTGCAGAAAGTGGCCTATCGCGAAGGCAGCAACCAGCTCTCGCTGTCGTGCAACAACGACATCACCCAGGACACGCTCGACGCCATCGCTGCGCGCGGTCTGCCCAAGCCCTTGTTGATTGCCGAGATTGATCCGCAATTACCGTGGCTGGGCGGCACCGCTGCCGTCGATCCCGATTTCTTCGACCTGGTGATCACCCCACCCGGCCCCTATCCGCAGCTGTTCGGCCTGCCGCGGCAACCGGTCAGCGATGCCGACTACGCCATCGGCCTGTACGCCAGCACCTTGGTACGCGACGGCGGCACCTTGCAGATCGGTATCGGCACACTTGCCGACGCACTCAGCCATGCGCTGGTGTTGCGGCATACCGACAACGCACGCTACCGGCAGATCCTGCACGCGCTGGATCCGCAAATCGCCGAGCACCCGTTGGTGCATGAAGCAGGTGGACTTGGGCCGTTCGAGATCGGCCTGTACGGCTGCAGCGAGATGCTCAACGAAGGCTTCCGCAAGCTGGTGCAGACCGGCGTGATCTGGCGCAAGGTGCATGACGATCTCGGCCTGATGCAGCGCCTGGCCGATGGTACCGCCAGCAATGGCGACCGCGGCCGACTGGCACGCGAAGGTGAGTACCTGCATGGTGCCTTTTACCTGGGCTCAGCCGAGTTCTACGACTGGCTGCGCAATCTCCCGGAAGCCGAACGCGCCGCCATCGGCATGCGCCGCATCAGTGAGATCAACCAGCTCTATGGCGGCAACGAAGCGCTGGAACGCCTGCAGCGCCGCGATGCGCGCTTCTTCAACTCCTGCATGATCGCCAGCGCGCTTGGCGCAGCGGCATCGGATGCGCTGGAGGACGGCCGCGTGGTCTCCGGCGTCGGTGGCCAGTACAACTTCGTGGCGATGGCGCATGCCCTGCCCGATGCGCGCAGCATCCTGATGTTCCGCGCGACCCGCGAGGATGCTGGCAAGCCGCAATCCAATGTGCGCTGGAACTACGGCCACACCACCATTCCGCGCCACCTGCGCGATGTGTTCGTCAACGAATACGGCATCGCCGACCTGCGCAACATGACCGACGAAGACTGCGTCATCGCCATGACCAGCATCACCGATGCGGCGTTCCAGCCGGCGCTATTGGATCAAGCCAAGGCCTCGAAGAAGCTGGCTGCGAACTTCGTTGCGCCCGCGCATTGGCAACAGAATCGCGCCGAGCTGCTCAAGGCAAAGCTGGCCCCGTTCCGCGCCGATGGCAGCCTGCCCGACTATCCGCTCGGCAGTGATTTCGATGCCGTCGAGCAGGATCTGGTGCGGGCCTTGGGTTGGCTGAAATCTGCCACTGCGACGCCAATGGGCAAGCTACGCACCGTAGTCGCAGCCTTGCGCCAAGCGCCCGCCGAGAACGATGCGATGTATATGCAGCGGATGGGTCTGGAGCGGCCTGCCAGTTTTGGCGAGCGGCTCAATGCGGGCTTGTTGCGGGTTGGTCTGGCGCGGACTGCGGGGAAAGCTTGATGGTGTGCATCGCAACCTGATCGCACGCCGGGAAGCCTGGGTTTTGTGGGAGCGATGTAAGCCGCGAAGATGATAACCCTTGGCTATCGTCAGCTTTATCTGTTGTCAGCTTCGCGGCTGACGCCGCTTCCACAACGGCGGGGATACCGGGAAAGCCCCTGCCGAGCATGGCTCGGCACTACAGTTGCGGCGACGCAAAAACAAAGGCCGGGTTTCCCCGGCTTTTGTTCAAGACATGCGATGTAAGGCTATCAGCCCGCGATCTGCGCCTTGGCTGCTGCCACAACCGCTTCGGTGGTGATACCGAAGTGCTTGTACAGCTTGTCGGCCGGGGCCGATGCGCCGAAGGTGTCCAGACCAATGACCGCACCGTCCAGGCCCACGTACTGGCGCCAGAAACCGGTGACACCGGCTTCAACGGCAACGCGATTGCGCACGGCGTTCGGCAGCACGGACTCGCGGTAAGCGGCGTCCTGGCGATCAAACACGTCGGTGCACGGCATCGACACCACGCGGGTCTTGATGCCGGCAGCGTCCAGCTCAGCCTTGGCGGCCACCGCCAGGCCAATTTCCGAACCGGTGCCGATCAGGATCACGTCCGGGGTACCGACGGCATCAGCCAACACGTAACCACCGCGTTCAATCTGCTGCACCTGCTCGGCCGTACGCGGCTGCGGGGCCAGGTTCTGGCGGCTGAAGATCAGGCAGCTCGGGCCATCCTTGCGGACGATGGCAGCCTTCCAGCTGACCGCCGATTCGGCCGCATCACACGGACGCCACACATCGTTGTTGGGGATGTAGCGCAGCGAGGACACGTGCTCCACCGGCTGGTGGGTCGGGCCGTCTTCGCCCAGACCGATCGAGTCATGGGTGAACACGTGGATGACGTGCGCCGGGATCAGCGCGCTCATACGCAGCGCGTTGCGGGCGTAGTCACTGAATACCAGGAAGGTGGCGTCGAACGGCAGGAAACCACCGTGCAGGGCCAGACCATTGGCAATCGCGCTCATGCCGAACTCACGCACGCCGTAGTGCACGTAGTTGGCATGCGGGTCTTCGCCGACCACGGTCTGCGCACCCTTCCACAGGGTCAGGTTGGAACCTGCCAGGTCAGCCGAGCCGCCGATGATTTCCGGCAGCAGCGGTGCGAAGGCCTGGATGGCGTTCTGCGAAGCCTTGCGCGAGGCGATGTTCGGCGCTTCGGCCTGCACCTGGGCGATGTAGGCATCGGCCTGGGCAATGAAGTCAGCCGGCAGTTCGCCGTGCGAACGACGGGTCAGTTCATCGGCATCGGCCGGGAACTGTGCGGCGTACTTGTCGAACAGCTGCTCCCACTCGGCCTGACGCAGGGTGCCGGTGCCGCCAGCGCGCCAGCCGCCATAGATCTCTTCCGGGATCTCGAACGGGCCGTACGGCCAGTTCAGTGCCTTGCGGGTGGCTTCCAGCTCGTCCTTGCCCAGCGGTGCGCCGTGGCTGGATTCCTGGCCGGCCTTGTTCGGCGAGCCAAAACCAATGGTGGTCTTGCAGCAGATCAGGGTCGGCTTGTCGAACTGCGACAGCGCCTGCTCGATGCCGGCCTTGATGCTTTCCGGATCGTGGCCATCGACGCCGCGCACCACGTTCCAGCCATAGGCTTCAAAACGTGCCGGGGTGTTGTCGGTGAACCAGCCTTCCACTTCACCATCAATGGAGATGTTGTTGTCATCCCAGAAGCAGACCAGCTTGCTCAGGCCCCAGGTGCCTGCCAGCGATGCGGCTTCGTGGGAGATGCCTTCCATCAGGCAGCCGTCGCCCATGAACACCCAGGTGCGGTGGTCGACGACTTCGAATTCCGGACGGTTGTAGCGCTGCGACAGCAGCTTTTCAGCCAGCGCGAAGCCCACGGCGTTAGCCAGACCCTGGCCCAGCGGGCCGGTGGTGGTTTCCACGCCCGGGGTTTCATGACGCTCCGGGTGGCCGGCGGTGCGGCTGCCCAGCTGGCGGAAGGCCTTCAGTTCTTCGATCGGCAGGTCGTAGCCGCTCAGGTGCAGCAGCGCGTAGTGCAGCATCGAGCCGTGACCGTTGGACAGCACGAAACGGTCGCGGTTGAACCACTTCGGGTTGTTCGGGTTGTGACGGAGATAGTCGTTCCAGAGCACTTCGGCGATATCGGCCATGCCCATCGGCATGCCGGGATGACCGGACTTGGCGGCTTCTACCGCATCAGCGGCAAGGAAACGGATGGCGTTCGCCAACTGGCGGCGGGTGGGCTGCGTCATGGGTCGTCAGAATCAGGAGGCTCCCGCGGAACTGCGGGCGGCCTATTGTCCCACAAGCTACCGCCGGGATCAGTCCGTAAAGGCTGACGATAGTTTGCATTCGTTTCGGCTGATAGGAACATGCCCAAGCAAAACGGCCACCCTGAACAGGGTGGCCGTTTCTCGCTGTTACTCGGCAAACAAGCTCAATCCTGCGGATGATGCCGGCCGACGCTGTCGTCGCTCTCGCCGCGTGCCACCAGCGTGGTCAGGGCCAGGTCACCGGTCACGTTCAGCGCGGTACGGCACATGTCCAGGAAGTGGTTCACGCCCAGGATCAGGCCGATACCGGCCGGATTGACGCCGACCATGGCACAGATCAGCGCTACCACCGGCAACGAGCCGGACGGTACACCGGCCGTACCAATGCCACCGAGGATGCAGACCACCATCACCATGAACTGCTGGCCGATGCTCAGGTCCACGCCGAAGAACTGCGCCAGGAAGATCACCGTCACGCCCTCGAACAGCGCGGTGCCGTTCTGATTGGCGGTAGCACCCACGGTCAACACGAAGCGCGAAACCTTATGCGGGAAACCCATCTGGTCAGCCACGCGCAGCGCGGTCGGCAGGGTCGCGTTGGAGGACGCGGTGGAGAATGCCATCACCGTGGCTTCCTGGGTCTCACGGAAGAACTTGATCGGCGAACGCCCGGCCAGCTTCACCGCGATGCCGTAGCTGACGAACATGTGCACCGCCAGCGCCAGCACCACCACGCCCACATAGGCACCGAGCTTGACCAGCAGGTCAAAGCCGAAAATGGCCGCCAGATTGAACATGAAGCAGGCCACGGCGTACGGCGCCAGGCGGATGACCAGATTGATCAGGGTCATCGAGATCTCGAACAGGCCCTCGATGGCCTTGCGCAGCGTGGCGACCTTTTCGGGCGGCGACAGCACCATGCCGATGCCCATCATCAATGCGAAGAACATCAGCGACAGGATCTTGCCGTTGTCCGATGCAGCGTCGAGCACGTTGTTGGGCACGATCGACAGCAGCATGTCCAGGCCCTTGGGCGCGGTGCCTGCACCGGCCACGATCGCCTGGCTGCGCTCGGCATTCTCGGCCAGCAGCTTGGCGGCCACATTCGGGTCAACACCGGCGCCGGGCTGGAACAGATTGACCAGTACCAGGCCGATAAAGACCGCCACCCCAGACAGCACGATGGTGTAGGCCAGAGACTTCCAGCCGATACGCCCCAGCGAGCGGATGTCACCCATCTCCGACACGCCCATCACCAGCGCCGAGAAGATCAGCGGCACGATCAGCATGAAGATCAAGCTCAGGAACAGCCCGGAAACCGGCGTGGTCAGGTAGGTGGTGACCGTGTGCACCCAGGCCGCGTCAGGGCTGACGAGGTGAACGAACAGGCCGAGCAGCAGACCGAAGCCGAAGCCGATCCCTATCTTCCAGTGGAACGGCATTTTGGCGGTGGTCTTGGCTGCATTGGCCATAAGTGGGTTTCCCTCAAGAGAATGGATCAGCTTAACAGACGATGTACAAGCGCCCTTTTCAGCTTTGTCCTGGGTAGAGAGGGTCCAACAACGGCTTCTCCGCCACTGCAGTGTGCCGCCAGCGCGGACCGGCCTTGAATACCTCGCGCAACTGGGCACGCGCAGCGCTCACATCGCCCTCGCCACCCCAGCGCGCGCGTTGCATCCGCTGCAGTGCATCGCGTTGCGCGGGGTCATCAAGTTTTTCCAGCACCGCATCCAGACCATCCACCCCGCCCATCGCAGCAAGGATGTGTGCCACCTCGTCCAGACTGCCGGCATCCAAGGCGCGGCGCAGGTCCGTGGTGCTGTAGCGTGAAGCAGAGCTCGCAGCTTGCTGTGCATGCTCGCTGCGGGTCACCGCCACATTGCGCCGGCGCGACAGCCCCCAGATCAGCGTGGCCAGCCACAACAAGGCGAAACCGGCCGCCAGCGCAGGCCATAGCCAGTTGCTCGCCACGTCCTGCGACGCCGCCAAGGCATTGCCTGCGGCCAGCGCTGCAGATCCGGTCGCTCCCGGTTGCACCAGCGGCGGCGCGACCATGCCGGTATTACTGCCCTGGGCAATCTGCAATGACAGCGCCGGCAGCGAGGTGGTGCGTGCCTGCCCAGCAGCCACGTCCCACCATTGCATCTGGATACCCGGCACGGTCAGCGCGCCGGTCTGCTGCGGCACGATCGAATAGCGGCGAGTCAATTTCAATTGCGGACTGGAGCCGCTGAAGGTCTCGTCGTATTGCGGCGGCTCGGCAAACACCTGTGCGCTGTCGCCCAACGACGGCACCGGCAACTCCGGGAACTGTGCCTTGGTGGCGCCACTGGCGATTGCCTCCACTTCGATGGTGATGGCTTCACCGGTACGCCCGCTGTTGGGCGCCGCGGTATAGCGCAGCTGCAGGTTCTTCAGTGGCAGCCAGGGTTGCGGTGCATCAGCGGGGGTCGCGCGCACCTGCAAGGTCTGGTCGGGACCACGGGCGCTGAGCTGGCCATTGTCACGGCCGAAGAAATCATCAAAGAAACCGCCCGCGCCCTGCCCGCTGAAACGTGCACCGGCCAGTTGCAACGGGCCACTGCGCTCGGGAATCAGCAGGAAGCGACGCTCGACCACGTTGTAGCGACGTCCGCCCACTTCACGCACGGAGGTGCGGTCGTCACCAATGCGCTGCAATGAGGCCGCCGTCGGGGTATCCAGCACCAGCTCGCCGGAGGCCAGCTGGGTAGCGAAGTACAGCCGCACCACCACCCCCACGCTCTGCTGTACGTAGGGCTGCTTGTCATCGACCTCGGTTTCGATGAAGGCCACCGCGTTGCCATCACGGCTGGCGACCGGCGCCTCGTCAACCTTCACCAGCAAGGGCGTGGTGCTGCCGCCGCCAACACGCAGCGCAGGGATGTCGAGCATGCCGGTACGGCGCGGCGTCAGTGCAACTGCGTACTGGGCGTAGTTGCGCGAGGCGCCACCGCCCATCTGCAACTGGCGGCTGCTGCTCTGCGCACCGATCACAAAGTCGGCTTCCAACGGCGCGTAGTCCGGGCTGCCGGACTGGTCGGTCTCGATGGTCAGGGTGACCGACTCACCTTGCTTGATGCTGTCGCGATCCAGCCAGGCGCGGGTCTGTGCCTGCAGCAGGCCAGTGAAGGCCAGCAGGCCCAGCAACAGCCATAGCTGCATGACGTTGCCTGTGTGCATCTTTCTCATCTTTTTTCCCGCATCCGTCGCTCGTATTCGAGCTGGAATTTCGCTTTCAACAAATTACCCGGCTCATCCGGCACGCGCTGCATCCAGGCCTCCACGGCCTGCTGCTGCTCACGCTGCGCAGGTGTCATCGCTGCCTGCGCGGCGGCGCTGTGCTGCTCGCCTTCGCGCGCCTGCTGCTGACGCATGGCCTCGGCCATACGCTGACTCTGCGCTTGGTCAGCCTGTTCCTGCTTGCCGGCATCTTCGCTCTGCGGCGGCTGTTCACCCTTGTCGGACGACGAGCCTCCGTCCCTGGCTGGATTCTGCTCGGCCGGCGGTTGGCCCTGCTGCGACTGCCCCTGCTGCCCTTGTTGCGGCTGCCCCTGCTGGTTCTGCTGCGAAGGATTCTGCTGTTGGTTCTGCTGCCCAGGCTGGTCCTTGCCCTGCTGCGGCTTGGATGGCTTCTGCTGCTTGCCTTGCTGATCCTGCTGCGACTTGCGCTTGCGCGCGGCATCCACCGCAGCACGATTGGCCAGCGCATCCTGCATGCCCGGATGTGCCTTCAGTGCACGGTCGTACGCGGCAATGGCCTCGTCGTACTTGCCTTGACGGGCAAGCGCATTGCCAAGGTTGTACCAGCCCTGATCGTTGTCGATGCCTTCGAATTTCTTCTGCGCCGTGGCGAAATCGCCGAGCCGGTACGCTTCCACGCCTTCACCCAGACGCTGGTGCTGGCGCTGATCGGCGCGCTGCCACCAACCGCCCTGCTCGGCCGCATGGGCCGGCTGCAGCATTGGCAACAACAGACATAGCGCGAGCACCGGCATCACCCGACGCGGGCGACGGAACGCGAATACCGCCAGCAACAGCAGCGGCGGCAACAACCAATAGCCCTCGTCCTGCCACTGCTTGCCAGCACTGGCCTGCTGCTCACGATCCTGCGCACCGGCCTGTGGTTCCAGCACACCCAATGCCTGCAGGTCGGCCGAGGTGTTGGCGATGCGTTGATAAGCACCGCCGCCAGCGGCTGCCAAAGCACGCAGCGAGGTTTCATCCAGATGCGCCTGTTCAATCGCGCCACGCTGATCGCGATAGGAGGCGCCCTGCAGGCTGCCCAAGCCCAACGCCGAGACCCGGTAGCCGGCAGCACGCAGTTTGGCCGCCTCGGCCAGTGCTGCTGCATCGGCATGATCACTCAGCAGCAGTATCTCGCCGTTTCGGGCACCGGATCGCTTCAGCAGATCGCCGGCCCAGAGCAGCGCCTTTTCTGCGCGCTGCCCATCGGCCGGCATCACCTCCGGCGCCAACGCATCCAGAAACAAAGCGACGTTGGCTGCGTCATCGGTCAGCGGTGCGACGGTGAACGGCTCCCAGGCGAAGGCGATCAAGGCCACTTCGCCGCCCTTGCGCTCACGCAGCAAGCTTGCCAGTTTTGCGCGTGCCTGCAGCAAGCGCGACGGTGGCAGATCGGTCGCGCGGATGCTGCTGGACAGGTCCAGCACGATCACCAGCGGTGTCTTCGACTCCCACAACGGCTGCTCCAGCTGACGCCAGCTCGGCCCTGCAAGCGCCAGCGCCGCCAGCGTCAAGCCAAGCGCCAGCGCCGCGCTACCCCACCATCCGCGTTTGCCACCATCAGTGAGCAGGCGAGCCAGCAGATGTGGGTCCACGGCCTCATGCCAACGCGCGCTGCGGTGACGCCGCCACCAGCTTCCCAGCAAAGCTGCCGGTACCAGCAACAAAGCCCATAGCCACTCCGGGCGCAGAAAGTGCAGATCCTGCCAATTGATCATGCCCGCAGCCCCCGCCAAGCCAACGCCACCACACCCAGCAACAAGGAGAACGCCAATGGCCATGGATAGCGCTCGATGCGTGGGCGCACTGCCGGGCCAGCGTCCTTCACCGGTTCCAGTCGATCCAGCTCGGCATAGATATTGACCAGCTCATCAGTATCGCGGGCGCGGAAGAAACGCCCACCGGTTTCATCGGCCACCTTGGTCAAGGTGGCTTCGTCCACCTGGTCGTCAGCACCGGGCAGCTGCACACCGAACAGGGACATGCCACCGCTACCACCGAAAGCGATGGTGTAGACGCGCACGCCTTCGGCCTTGGCCAGCTCGGCCGCCTTCAACGGCTCCAGCACGCCGGCTGTATTCACGCCGTCGGTCAACACGATCAGTACGCGCTGCCCCTGCGGCTGTTCGCGCAGGCGCTTCACCGACAGCGCAATCGCATCACCCAATGCGGTCTCACGCCCGGCCAGGCCAACCACACTGTCACGCAGTTGATCACGCACGGTGGCGCGGTCCGTGGTCAGCGGCGTCAATGCATAGGCACGCTGACCGAATACCAGCAGACCAATGCGGTCGCCTTCGCGACGCTCAAGAAAGTCAGCCAGCACGGCCTTGGCCGCCGTCAGGCGGTCGACCACCTGGCCACCAAGCTGCATATCCGGCTCGCTCATGCTGCCGGACAGGTCCACCGCCAACATCATCTGCCGCGCCTGTCGCGGCGGCTCGATCGGCTCACCCAATTGCTGCGGGCGCGCCAATGCGGCACACAGGCACAACCAGGCCAACCACAGCAGCACGGTCTGCAAAACTGCACCGGCGCGCGAAGGCGCCTGGCCCTGCAGACGCGCCGGCTCGTAAGGCACGCGTAACGCCGCCCCGTTCTGTTCACGCAAGGGCCACAACAACATCAGCAGCGGCAATGGCAGCGCCAGCCATGCCCAAGGCCACGCAAACGCCGGCAACAGGCTCAACCAGTTTGCAATCGTGTCCTGCATCAGCGGCGCCCGGCCATCAATTGCAGAAAACGGCTGCGGGCCAGCTGGCAGACACGGTCGACCTGCGCAGCTTCAAGCGTCGGGCGAAAGCCGCCATCCAACAGCAGACGTCCGACGCCACTGCTGAAGTCCTCGCCCTTGGCGCCATCGAGAAAACGCAGCCACGCCTCGCCCTGTAACTGCACCGCCTGCGGATCAAGCCGCCGCGCCGCTCGACGCAGCAGCTCCGAGGCTGCGGCCAGCCTGGCAGGCCCCTGCTGCGCCGCCTGTACCTGCCGGTCAAACAGGGTCATCCAGCGCTGCAATCGGCGCCGGCGCAAGAAATGGATGGATAGCACGACCAGAGCAATCACCACGACCGCGCCAATCAACAGCCACCAACCCGGTGCCAGCGGCCACCAACCCGGTGCTGCCGGCAAATGCACATCACGCAGCTGCAGTTGCGCGGCCATCAACCCACGCTCCGGTTTGGCGCTGCGCCTAGCCAGGCATCGCTGGCATCGTCACTCACCAAGGTACTGACACGAATACGGCGACCGGGCAGTTGCCGGCACAGTTCTTCGACCGGCCCGATCAGCGCGCCATGCCAGGCATCGCGCACAGCGGACGAGGTCAGATCCAGTTGCAGGCGGCCGGATCGCGTTGCAAGCGGCAATACACAGCGCGGTGGTGAAATTTCCAGGGGATCAAGCAACAACACCAACTCCACTTCAACATGCATCGACAGCGCCGACCAGGTTGCTGCAGGCACTGCCTGCGCGCTGGCTGGATCAGCCAACACCACCGCACGCGCGCCGGGATGCAATACCCGCGCAGCCTGCTCCAGAGCCAGCTGCAATCCGCCATCGTCGGCAGGCCGTTCGCCATACCAGCGCACCAAGGCATCCAGCGTCCGCAATACACCGCGTGTACCACCTGCCGGTGGCACCAAGGCCTGCTGGGCGGAGCCGCGCAGCGCCGCGATGCGATCGCCATCGCGCAACGCCGACCATGCCGCCACCGCACCAGCCCGTGCCGCCTGCACCGACTTGAAACGCACCCGCGTGCCGAAATACAAGGCAGGCGCGGTATCCGCAATCAACAAGGTGACCCGCTCACGTTCGGTCTGGAAGGTCTTGGTGTGCGTGGCATCCGTACGCGCGGTCAGCTTCCAGTCGATGTGCCGTGCATCGTCGCCGGGGACGTACTCGCGTGACTCGGCATATTCCATGCCGCGACCGCGCAGCATCGATGCGGCTCGGCCACTTACCGCGTAGTGCCCGCGCCGCGCCTTGCGGCCGCCATTGGCAGCGCCACGTAGCGCGATCAGCT
The DNA here is from genome assembly GCF_056759995.1 of Stenotrophomonas sp. STEN030. Lineage (NCBI taxonomy): Bacteria > Pseudomonadati > Pseudomonadota > Gammaproteobacteria > Lysobacterales > Lysobacteraceae > Stenotrophomonas > Stenotrophomonas sp. STEN030. Next base: position 55,175 of record NZ_JBRREB010000027.1, read on the forward strand.
CGGCCAGCTGCGGGCGGATGCCGTCTGCGGCAGCCGCAACCGTCTGCGTTTGTCTGGCTACGGGCGCACTCATCGCTGATCCGCCTGCAAACGTGGCCTCATGATCATTCCATCAACGCCGCAAATCATCACACTCTGCCTCAAGGCAGAGGCACGCAATCAAGCAACGCCGCCACCAAGCGCTCGCCATCCCAGCCTTCGGCCGCGGCCTCGTAGCTGGGCAGCACGCGATGGCGTAGCACGTCGGCTGCCACGGCGCGGATGTCGTCAGGGGTGACGTAGTCGCGGCCGGCCAACCATGCGCGGGCGCGGGCGCGGGCGCAACGTTCCAGCGCGATCGAACCTCGCGGGCTGGCCCCCCAGGCAATGCGTTTGGCCAACTGTGCGTCATACGCACTGGCGTCACGCGAGGCCAGCACCAGCGCGATCAGATAGCGCTCGAGCTGCGGCGCCATATGCAGTTCCAGCACTTCGCGGCGCGCCTGTTCGATCTTCTGCAACGAGATCTTTTCTATCGTCACCTGTTGCGGCCGCATCGCGCGCAGCGCACGCTCACGCGCCAGCCGCAGGATTTCGGTTTCGGCGCTGGCATCCGGGTAGCCGATGCGCACATGCATCAAAAAACGGTCCAGCTGCGCCTCTGGCAGCGGGAAAGTGCCCTCCTGCTCGATCGGATTCTGTGTGGCCATCACCAGGAACACGTCAGGCAGCGGGTAGGTATTGCGACCTACCGTTACCTGCCGCTCGCCCATTGCTTCAAGCAGAGCCGACTGTACCTTGGCCGGTGCACGATTGATTTCGTCGGCGAGCAGGATCGGGTGGAAGATCGGCCCAGCCTGGAACTCGAAGCGGCCTTCCTGCGAACGCCAGATATCGGTACCGGTTAGATCGGCGGGCAGCAGGTCCGGGGTGAACTGGATGCGCGCGAAGCTGGCATCGATACGCGAGGCCAAGGCGCGGATGGCGGTGGTCTTGGCCAGGCCGGGTGCACCTTCAACCAGCAAGTGACCGTCCGCCAGCAGCGCGGTCAGCAGCCGGTCGACCAACAAAGACTGGCCAACGATTTCGCTGGACAGTGCGTCGCGCAATGCGGTGAATTCCTGATGCAGGCCGGTGTCACGGACCACGGCATCGTCTTGGTTGGGCAGCTGGGGAGGCAGGTTCATAGGCGCAGTTTGACCGATCTGCGGTGAAATGGTTCCAAACGCCAGCCTGCAAACGGAAAAGGGCCGCGATAGCGGCCCTTTTCCTTAGATGTAACAAGTGCTTACTGGGCAGCCTTGGCTACGCGCAGGATCTTCGGGGTCACGAATACCAGCAGCTCAGCCTTGTCTTTGCTACGGCCACGCTTCTTGAACAGATTGCCAAGGAACGGGATATCGCCCAGGAACGGCACCTTGCTGACGCTCTCCTTGTCCGTGAACTCATATACGCCACCAATCACAACGGTTTGACCGTCGTCGACCAATACCGCGGTGTTGATTTCGCGGCGGTTGATGATCGGGACAACACCAAAGTTTTCCACTTCCAGGTAATCGTCGATTTCGTCCTTCTTCACGTTCATGTTGAGGAAGACGCGGTTGTCCTGGGTGATGGTCGGGGTGACCTTCAGTTCCAGCAGCACTTCCTTGAACTGGACGTTCGGGGTCGCCGCAGCACCGTTAACACCGCCAGTGATGGTGACATAGCCGATTTCCTTACCCTGCTTGATCACACCTTCGCGCTGATTGGCGGTGACGATGCGCGGGTTGGAAATGACTTCACCTCGACCTTCCTGTTGCAGAGCCGACAACTCCAGATCCAAGTTGAAGTTCGCGCCAAGCAGGGTATAGGCCAAGCTGGGGGCGCCACCCGTAGTAAACGTACCCGCAGGCAGATTGACGTTGAGCCCGCGATTGGCATTGCCCACGCCACTCGTGGTACTACCGATCGTTGCGTCGTTGTCGCCATAGCTGCGCGTGCCACCGATGCCGAACTTGGCACCCAGATCGCGGGCAAATGTGTCGTTGGCAATGACGATCCGGCCTTCGATCAACACCTGGTCAACCGGACGATCGATCACCCCGATCAGCTCGCGCATCTGCGCGACTTTCTTCGGGATGTCACTGATCATCAAAGTATTGGTGCGTTCATCGGCTACCAAGCGACCGCGCGGCGACAAGAAGCCATTCTCGTTCTGGCCTGAACCACCGGAACCACCTGAACCACCGGAATTCCCCGAGTTACCGACACCCTTGGCCTCGGTGATTGCCTTGAAGATGGCGTTGGCGCTGTGGTAGTTGATCTGCACGTAATCGGTGATGAGATCTGATTTGTTCTCATACGCAATACGTGCGTCTTCCTTGTCCTGTTCGAACTTCGCCAACTCCTGCTGCGGCGCAATCCAGACCACACCACCGTCACGACGCTTGTCCAGGCCCTTGGCGCGCAGCACGATGTCCAGTGCCTGGTCCCACGGCACATTGACCAGACGCAGGGTCACATTGCCCTGCACCGTATCCGACGCCACCACATTGAGATTTGACTCCTCGGCGATCAACTGCAGCACCGTGCGCACCGGCACGTCCTGGAAGTTGAAGGTCACTGGACGGCCACTGTAACCACGCGTTGCCACCGTGGCAGCTGCCTGTGCAACCGTCTTCGAGGTCACCGCACCGGTAGCCACATCGGCCTTGCGCGGGGTAATCTCGACCACGTATTCGTTGCCGGATTGATAGGCCAGCGAATCGAATGCACCATCGGTACTGAGCACCAGCTGCGAACCCTGTCCCGACGGCTTGGCATCGATGCGCTGTACCGGCGTAGCAAAATCAACAACATTGAGCGGGCGCTGCAGCTCGGCCGGTAGCACAGCGTTACCAACGTCGATCACGACATTGTTACCCTGGCTGCGCAGGTCCGGGCTCGCACCTTGACCATCGAACTGCATGATCAAGCGCCCAGCGCCATCATCGCCGCGCTTGAAGTCGATCTTGGTTACGGAAACCGCCTTCACCGCCTGTTGCGGGGCTGCGGCTGAGCCGCCAACACCTGGAACTGGCTGTGATGCGTACGAAGAGCCGCACACCGCTGCCAACGCCACTCCCAGGGCGCAGACGCGGACCAGTGCATGGCGCCGGATGGGACGCAGGCTCAGGGCTTTGGTAAAAGTCATCGTGCTATCCCCTAATCAATCAACGATCGTCCAGTGCAAGCGAAGCTGGGCGTTCCAGCCAGCCACCTGCACCGTCCGGCACTAGTTCAATCAACTCGATCCCGTCTTCGCGTACGCCAGTCACACGGCCATCGCTCTGACCCATGTACACCCCAGGACGTACGCGGTAGGTGACCTTGTCCGGCCCCATCACCAGTGCCACAGCACCCGCGCCATTACCAATCGTGCCAACCATGTCCAGACTGTCGAGCGGGAAACCTTCAAGCGGCTCCTTGCGACGGTTCGGGTCTGGTCGCAACTGGCTGTTGCCGTCGTCGGACACCCAAGCGTCACTGAATGGATCGCGCAGGCCTTGTGCCGAATACTCGAAGGTTTCGAACTGCTGCATCACAGGCAGCGCTTCCAGAGGCTCGGCCGGACGTGCACGCACGTCGGCAGTCCACTTTTCAAGATTGGGCGCATCACCCGGCGTACTGGTGATGCCGCGGGCGCAACCGCCCAGCAGCACTACGCACACCATGCCCAAAGCCAGGGAGGGAACATTACGCATGATTACTTCCCTCCTTTTTTCTGAGCATCGGCAGCTGCTTTTTCCTGATCGGCCAACTCGGTGTCATCCAGATAACGGTAGGTTTTGACCGTACCGGACAGCTCCAGTGCGCCACCAGGCGTTATCACGCCCTGCCCGCCTTTCGGTTTCAGGTTGATGTCATGCATGGTCAGGATCACCACGCGAGGCAATGAAGCCACACCACTGACGAACGCACCGAACTGATGGTAACTACCGACCAGACGCAGCGCGATCGGCTTCTCGGCGTAGAACTCTTTCAAGGTCTCGTCGCCGGGCTTGAACAGTTCGTTGTTCAAGCCGCTGGACAAAGCGGTCTGCGAAACATCGATGATCAGATCCGGCATCTCGGTCTTGCTCGGCAACTGACGCAGCATCTGCTGCAGCACCTGCTCCATCTGTGCCAACTGCTGCTTCAAAGGCTCCAGATTGACTGCACGCTTCTGCTCCTGCTCGAAGCTCTGACGCAGGGTCACTTCTTTGCTGACCAGACCTTCCAGCTCCCCTCTCTGCCCACTGATCACCAGCAGGTAAGACAAGCCAATAATCAACAAAGAGAACAGCACGCAGAACACGATCTTCGCATTGCGCGGCCAAGCACCGATGTTGTTGAAATCCAGATCTTTGGAATTGAATTTCTTGCTCACGAGCGGGCCTCCTTCTGCGCCGGCGCTGCCGGTGCTACTGCCGGTGCCGCGGCGGGAGCAACAGGTGCAGTGGTGGCTGCAGGCGTCGTCGCGGCCGGAGCCGCCTCTGCGCCAGTAGCCGCCGCTGCCGGATCAGCTGTGACCGGAGCGATAGCAGCTTCAGTCTGGCCATCGCTCGGTGCCGGCAGCTGTACCTTCAATGTGAACACATACGGCAAGGACTTGATGTCGACAACAGCACCGCCCTTTTCCTGAGCGTCCTGCGCACGTGCCTCGATGATCGTCAGCTCAGGACTTCTCATCCAGCCCGAAGTCTCAAGGTTGCGCATATAGGCACTGACACGGGCATTGGACTGGGTACGGCCTTCCAGGGTCAGCGTATCGCCTTCCTGCTTGAGTGCCGTCAGCACCACGCCGTCAGGGATGGTGCGCACCAACGAATCAAACAGGTGCACCATCTGCGAACGCTTGCCTTGCAGTTCCTCGATCACCTTTTTGCGGGCAAGCAGACGATCTTTCTGCTTGTCCAGGCGTTCGATTTCCTTGTTCTGTTCCTTGACCTTGGCGATCTCGGCCTCAAGGTAGGCATTACGATCATTCTGACCGCTGATCTGCTGGCTGTAGAAGAACCACAGCAAGCCCGACAGCACCACGCCACTGAGCGCGGCAAAGCCCAGCATCCCGTAGAACTCACGTTGACGCTGTTTGCGGCGCTCCTCGCGCCACGGCAATAAGTTGATCCGTGCCATCAGTCAAACCCCCTCATGGCCAGACCTGTCGCGATCATCAACGCCGGCGCATCCTGGTTCAGTGCATGCGCCTGGACCTTCGGCCCCAACGTCATCTGCGCCAAGGGGTTGGCCACAGAGGTAGCCACGCCAAGCTGCTCTTCGACCATGGTCGGCAAGCCGATCAGGGCAGCACAGCCACCAGCCAGGACGATGTGGTCAACGCGGTTGAACTCGCTGCCAGCGTAGAAGAACTGCAACAGGCGGCTGATCTGCTGCACCGTCGCTTCCTTGAACGGCTCCAGCACTTCAACCTCGTAGCTCTCGGGCAAGCCGCCCTGACGCTTGGCCAGGCCTGCTTCCTCGTAGCTGAGCCCGTAGCGGCGCATCACCTCATCGGTAAGCTGCTTGCCGCCGAACACCTGTTCGCGGCTATAGAGGCTACGGCCACCGCGCAACACGTTGAGCGTGGTCATGGTTGCGCCAATGTCGACCAACGCCACCACGCCATCACTGGGTACAGCCAGCTCGCTGGCGACCAATGCAAAGGCGTTCTCGATAGCGAACGCTTCCACATCCATCACCTTGGCGGTCAGCCCACCCAGCTCCAGCGCGGACTGACGCAGCTCCACGTTCTCCGAGCGCGACGCGGCCAACAGTACCTGCACCATTTCTGGATTGTTCGGCACTGGACCCAGCACTTCGAAATCGAGGTTCACTTCGTCGATGGGGTACGGGATGTAGTTCACCGCCTCCAGTTCGACCTGTGCCTCCATGTCGCCCTCGTCCAGGTCTGCCGGCATCGGGATCACCTTGGTGATCACCGCAGAGCCAGCAACAGCTGCAGCCGCCCCCTTGGCCTTGCTACCTGAACGCGCAACAGCGCGACGAATTGCTTCGCCGACCGCTTCGACCTCAACAATGTTTTTCTCTACCACCGCATTCGGCGGAAGAGGTTCCACGGCGTAATGTTCCACGCGGAAACGGTTGCCGCTGCGGGAAAGCTGAAGCAGCTTTACCGCAGTCGAACTGATGTCGACACCAATAATTGATGCCTGACTCTTTGGGATAAGCCCCACGGATTCTCCCCTGCCGACGGGCACTTGGACGCAAGTCTTGCGTCGGCGCATTAATAACGTTTTTTCAGCAAATGGCAACCATCCGGAATGCGAGACGCGATCTGCATCACGTCGCCCAGCTGTATCCCCATTTGCTCTCCCCAGGACGCGGCCCCAGCCGCTCCCCTGCGTAATCTATACTCTGCGGCTACAAAAACCGCAATCGGGACTTCTGGATGCCACGTTTTCGTCGCTGGCTGCGTTGGCTGCTGGCCCTCTTTGTCGCCTTCTCCCTGGTCGGCGCAATCGCCATCGGCTCGCTCTATTACGTTGTCTCGTCCAAGCTCCCGGACGTACAGGCGCTGCGCAATGTCGAACTGCAGGAGCCAATGTATGTCTATGATAACGAAGGGAAATTGATGGCGGTATTCGGCGAGACCCGCCGCTACCCGGTACAGATGAAGGACGTCCCGGAGCGCCTGAAGCAGGCTTTCCTGGCCACCGAGGACGCCCGCTTTTACCAACACGACGGCATCGACTACAAGGGTATTGCCCGCGCCGTGTGGCTGATCGCACGTACCGGCTCCAAGGACGGCGTACCCGGCGGATCGACAATTACCCAGCAGGTTGCGCGGCAATTCTTCCTCAGCAGCGAGGTCAGCTACACCCGCAAGTTCGCCGAAATCCTGCTTGCCCGCAAAATCGAAAGCGAGTTGAGCAAGGATGAGATCTTCGAGCTGTACCTAAACAAGAGCTTTTTCGGCAACCGTGCCTATGGCATCGGCGCCGCCGCCGAGTACTACTACGGCAAGAAGCTTGGCGAGCTCGACCTGGATGAAATGGCTTCGCTGGCCGGTATCCCCAAGTTCCCGTCCAGCGGCAACCCGCTGAGCAACCCTGAGCGTGCGCGCCAGCGCCGCGACAACTACGTGCTGCAGCGCATGGCCGATCTGGGCTACGTCAGCCAGGCCGAGGCCGATGCGGCAAAGGCGGTGCCCATGCATGCCAGCCCGCACGAGCCGCCGGTGCAGGTGTATGCGCCGTACGTGGCCGAGCTGGTACGCCAGGAAATGATCGCCAAATACGGTAGCGACGTGCTCAACAAGGGTTACCACGTCACCACCACCATCAATGGCCAACTGCAGGAAGCCGCCAACACGGCAGTGCGCGATGGCCTGATCACCTACGACCACCGCCACGGCTGGCACGGCGTGGAGCAGCACTTCGACGTCGCTGCCGATGCCGACAACACCGCGCTGGCCCGGCATATCGCCGGCATCCCGGCACAGTCGGGCCTGCAGCCCGCAGTGGTTTCGGCCACCAATGCCGACGGCAGCATCACCGTGGTGCTGGCCGACCGCAGCGAACTGGTGCTGCCAGTTGCGTCCAGCCGCTGGACCAACCGCAGCCCGGCCAAGCTGGTCACCCGCGGCGACATGATCCGCGTGCGCGCCGGTGCGAAGGAAGGCGAATGGTTGATCGACCAGATTCCACGCGGACAAGCCGCACTGGTCTCGGTGGATGCCGAAAGCGGTGCATTGCGCGCCCTGGTCGGCGGTTTCAGCTTTGCCGGCAACAAGTTCAACCGCGCCACCCAGGCGCGCCGCCAGCCCGGCTCCAGCTTCAAGCCGTTCGTCTATGCCGCTGCCTTCGACAAGGGCTTCAACCCGGCCTCGATCGTGCTGGATGCGCCAGTGGTGTTCCGCGACCGTCGCGGCAAGACCTGGCAGCCGCAGAACGATGGCGGCGGTTTCCGCGGCCCGATGCGCCTGCGCGAAGCCTTGGTGCAATCGCGCAACCTGGTCTCGGTGCGCCTGCTCGACAGCATGGGCGTGGACTATGCGCGCAAGTACATCAGCGAATTCGGCTTCCAGGAAGCCGAACTGCCGCCGAACCTGTCGATGTCGCTGGGCACCGCATCGCTGACCCCATTGTCGGTGGCGCGCGGTTACGCCGTGTTCGCCAATGGTGGCTCACGCGTGGACACCTGGATCGTTGATGAGATCAAGGACCGCGACGGCAATGTGATCTTCAAGGAAAACCCGGCGATGGCCTGCCGTGGCTGTGGTGGCACCTCCACTGCGGGCGCAGCACCCGCCAGCCAGGTGGTGGACGGCTTCAACTTTGGCGCCGAGGCGGCAGCCGCCCCAGTCGCCGCCAAGCCCACCGAGGCCAAGCCTGAGGCCATCGAGGCATCCAAACCAGTGAACCCGAACGCTCGCACCGCACCGCGCGCCATCGACGAACGTACCGCTTACCAGCTGGTATCGATGATGCGTGATGTGGTCCAGCGCGGCACCGGCACCGCCGCCAAGGTTCTTGGCCGCGAAGACGTCGGCGGCAAGACCGGCTCCACCAATGATCACCGCGACGCATGGTTCTCCGGCTTCGGTGGCCCGCTGGCAACCACCGTGTGGGTCGGTCGTGATGACTTCCGTTCGCTGGGCTACCGCGAGTACGGCGGCAAGGCGGCACTGCCGATCTGGATCGACTACATGCGTGTCGCGCTGAAAGACGCTCCCATCGCCAAGAACGACCCGCCCTCGGGCATGGTCCAGGCGACGCTGAATGGCGCTGTTGAGTGGGTCAAGACTGAAGACCTTGACCGCGTGCAGGACTTCGACTTCGGCCAGCAGAGTCACACCACCGACGACGCAGCCTTCGATATCTTCTGATTCAGCCAACAGGCGGCGGGACGCAAGCCCCGCCGCCTGCCTACAATCGGGCCAGCAACCACGAGGCTGGAACCCGATGCCGTCATCGCCACCGCAATCACCTCCCCGCAACAGCCGCGAACGACAGCTGATCGCGCAGGAGGCGGCCCGGCTGATCGCCGAAAGCGGCATCCATGATCTTGAGCACGCACGCCGCAAGGCCGCCAACAAGCTGGGGATTACGCTTGAAGCGCTCTGGCCACGGCTGGCCGAAATCGAGCAGGCGCTGCGCGAGCACCAGAATCTGTTCGCAGCTGCCAGCCAACCCGGTGCACTGCGCCAACACCGCGAATCGGCACTGCAGGCCATGCAGTTTCTGCAGGCTTTCCAGCCGCGCCTGACCGGCGCTGTATTGAGCGGCCTTGCCGATGGCAACAGCCCGGTGATCCTGCATCTGCATTGCGACGATGCGGATGCCGTGCAGCGATTCCTGCATGAGCAACGCATCCCGGCCGAAGCACGGGCCTGGTCGTTGCGACTGGCCGGACACTCGTCAAGGCAACACTACCCCGGCTGCGAGTTCGCCGCCGACGGCATCGCCTTCGAACTGGTGGTACTGCCAGAGGATGCATTGCGGCAGCCGCCGGTATCAGCGGATGACGGCAAACCACTGCCACGCGCGACGCTGACGCAGCTGAAGCAACTGCTGGCGCAAGAGCAGAGGTAGTGCCGAGCCATGCTCGGCAGACGCATTCCCGGTAGTGGCCGGCCGGGGGCGGACCGACCCCGGGGGCCCACGGGGCGGGTGGGGGGGGCGGGCGGCGCGGCGCGGGGGGAGGGGGGGTGGCGCCAGCGGCCCCCCCCCCCCCCACCCCCCCCACCCCCCACCCCCCCCCCCCCCC
>NZ_JBRREB010000028.1:0-63309 GCF_056759995.1 Stenotrophomonas sp. STEN030
AACATAACCTGACCGCGTTGGCATACGACGCAACAAGGACACTCGTCCGCTTCCACTTAGAGAACTGAACATCGCAATGCACTGCCAAGCCATGCTCGGCGCGGGCCTCACCGGTAAAGCCCCTCCCGAGCATGGCTCGGCACTACCGTAGCCGCTCTTCCGCTGGGACGTTACGCAGGCAAATTAGCCAACACATGCTCGGCGCTGGAGACCTCGAACTGCCCTGGCTGTTCGATATACGCAGCGCGCACCACACCGTTTTCCACATACAGCGCAAAACGACGCGAGCGAATGCCCATACCCGAAGCGCTGGCATCCATTTCCAAGCCCAATGCGCGGGTGAAATCACCATTGCCATCGGACAGCATCTGCAGCCCATCCGGCACCGACTGGCTCTTGGCCCAGGCCTGCATCACGAATGGGTCGTTGACCGCCATGCAGAACACCTCGATGCCGCGGTTACGGAAATCTTCGAAATGCTCGACGTAACCGGGCAAGTGGCGGGCCGAGCAGGTCGGGGTGAACGCACCAGGCACGGCAAACAGCACGGCCTTGCGGCCATCGAACAATGCATGGGTGTCGATCGTTTCCAGACCTTCGCGCAGGCGCTTGAGGGTTACTTCTGGAATACGGTCGCCGACGTTGATGGGCATTGGGGGCTCCTAGGCTGAATTTTAGTTTAAAGCGGTAGTGCAGGTGCCGCGTCTACAGCTTGAAAAGGCGGTCTTCACACAATACGTCCTTGGCATGGGAAAGGCAGCGCCATTCCGGCATGCCAGTCCCCACATCTTGCAGGAGGACATCATGAGCATCGTACGTTACCGCCAGTGGCCGACCCAGTCCGAGGTTCATCAGTTGTTGTCGCCATTGCTTGAAACCGTCACCGGCAGCACCGCGTCAGCTTGGGTGCCAGCGGTCGATATCCGCGAGGAAGCCAACCGGTTCGTCGTTTCGGCCGACCTGCCTGGCGTTGATCCCGCAAGCATCGAAGTGCAGATGGAAAAGGGTGTGTTGACCATCAGCGGCCAGCGCAGTGCGCCGGAACTGGCCGAAGGCCAGCGCCTGACCCGCAGCGAACGCGGCCAGGGCGCTTTCAACCGCCGTTTTGTGCTGCCCGACAGCGCCGATGCCGAGGGCATCGTTGCCCACAGCCACAATGGCGTATTGGAAGTGCGCATTCCCAAGCGCAGCGAGGCGGCACCGCGCCGCATCCAGGTGGTGCAGGGCCAGCCCAACGCCTGATGGCGTGAGCGAACTTCCACCTGCGCAGGCACCGTGGCCCGGTAGAATGGGGCCACGGTGCCTGCCGATTGCACGATGGCCCGTTGCCGCAAGGTGTCGGGCCAGCTTTTTTTCAGAGGTGTGAGGATGGAATTCAAGGATTACTACGCCACGCTTGGGGTTGAACCCAGCGCCGGTGATGCCGAAATCAAGACGGCCTACCGTCGCTTGGCGCGCAAATACCACCCGGACGTAAGCAAGGAAGCCGGCGCCGAGGACAAGTTCAAGGCGATCAACGAGGCCTATGAGGCGCTGCGCGATCCGGCCAAGCGCAAGGCCTATGACCAGCTGCGCGCGCAGGGCTATCGCCCGGGCGAGGAATTCAATGCCCCGCCGGGCTTTGGCGGCGGGCAGGGCTTTGATTTCGAGGAAGTGTTCGGCGGCGGCAATGCCAACGGCGGTTTCAGCGATTTCTTCGAGAGCCTGTTTGCTCGCCAGCGCGGTGGCGCAGGTGCGGGTGGACGGCGTCCGGGCCCGGGTTTCGGTGGTGCCGGCCCGCAGCCGATGCGCGATACCCGCGCAAAGCTGTCGGTGCCGCTGGAGGCTGCCTACAACGGCGATAGCCTGCGCATCACCGTGGACGGTCGCCAGCTCGACGTGCGTGTGCCCAAAGGCATCCGACCGGGCCAGGTGATCCGCCTGAGCGGGCAGGGCAGTGGCGGCGGCAATTTGATGTTGGAAGTCGAATATGCCTCGCACCCGCAGTTCGAGGTGGATGGCCGCAATATTCTGTACACCTTGCAGGTGACCCCGTGGCAGGCCGCCTTGGGAACCAGCATCAGCGTGCCGACGCTTGGTGGTTCGGTGGAGCTGAAGGTGCCAGCCGATTCGGACAGCGGCCGCAAACTGCGCCTGCGCGGCCGTGGCTTGCCGGGCAGCCCGGATGGAGACCAGATTGTTGAGCTGGAAGTTGTGGCGCCAGTGGCGAGCAATGAGGCCCAGCGCAAGGCGTACAAGGATCTGGCCAAGGCGTTTGGCGAGGACTGAGTGCGGTTCGGTTCGCGCTGTTGCTGTTGAAGAGAAGCGGGCTTTGCCCGCTTTTCTTTTTTCTCTGGTTTACGTCTTTAGCTAGAAGCTTGCCCTCACCCCAACCCCTCTCCCGCATGCGGGAGAGGGGCTCGGATCACGCGTCGGCTGCTAGTGCACTAGCCCCTCTCCCGCGCGCGGGAGAGGGGTTCGGGTGAGGGGACGCTTCTAGCAAGCAGACCCAAAGCAAACCCCAACCCAAAAAAACAAGAAAGGCGGGCAAAGCCCGCCTTTCCAAACAGCTTTCCCCAAGAAAGCAGCATCACCCAACCGGCGGCGCCTCGGCACTGAACACCTGCGCGATCACCGCCGACAGGTCGTCTTCGGTAAACGGCTTGGTGATGTAAGCCTTCGCCCCTTGGCGCATGCCCCACAAGCGATCGGTGTCCTGATCCTTGGTGGTCACCAGAATCACCGGAATGTGCTGCGTGGTCGCCTCGCGGCGCAGTGTGCGGGTGGCCTGGAAACCATTGAGGTTCGGCATCACCACGTCCATCAACACCAGGTCCGGCAGCACCTGTTTGGCAACCTCCACCCCAGAGGCGCCATCAGTTGCGGTGAAAATCTCATGCCCCAGCTTTTCCACAATGCGCTGGATGCCCATCAACTGCGATGGTGAATCGTCGACGATCAGGATACGCGCCATGTTTTTCCCCAAGTAGTGGCGGCAGTGTAGTGCTGGCGCGCCGCCGGCGTGAAGTGACGCGCCTCACGCCGGGGCCACTTGTAGCCGATATCAGTCGATTCTTACGACGGTGCGGCCGAAGGACTTGCCGTCCAGCATCGTCGCGAACACCTCGGGCAGGCCGTCCAGGCCGACTTCGCGGGTACAGATGCGGTCCAGGTGGCGCGGTTTCCAGTCGCTGCCAAGGCGCTGCCAGACCTGCTCGCGGATGTCGCGGGCGGTGCCGGCCGAGGCCACGCCCAGCAGGGAAACGCCGCGGATGATGAAGGGCATCACCGTCATGTCCAGCTCGCCCGAGGCAGCCAGGCCGGCCGAAGCCACGTTGCCATAGGGACTGGTCTGCGCCAGCAGGCTGGTCAGCATGCTGCCGCCGACATTGTCCAAGCCGCCGCCGAAGCGCGCCGATTCCATCGGCCGGGTGGTAGCGAGGGCGTCGCGGCCGAGGATCTGGCTGGCACCGATGGCGGTGAGATAGTCCGCCGCCTCGGCCTTGCCGCTGATCGCATGCACCTCGTAGCCGGCCTGGCTGAAGATATCCACCGCCAGCGAGCCGACTCCGCCGGTAGCGCCAGTGACGGCCAGTGGGCCATGGGCAGGCGTCTGCCGGTTGTCGGTCATGCGCAGCAGCGCCAGCGCGGCGGTGAAGCCGGCCGTGCCCAACACCATGGCCTCGCGCAGGCTGAGCTGGGCCGGCAGCGGAATCACCCACTTGGATTCCAGGCGTACGTACTGGCTGTAGCCGCCGTCGCGGGTCTCGCTCAGGCCGCAGCCGGTGGTCAGTACCTGGTCGCCCTCGCGGAAGGCCGGGTCGCTGGAAGCGACCACTTCGCCGGCGACATCAATACCGCCAACCAGCGGGAAGCGGCGCAGGATCTTGCCCTTGCCAGTACCGGCCAGCGCATCCTTGTAGTTCACCGAAGACCAGCGGGCGCGGATCACCACTTCGCCCGGGCTCAGCTGGTCCAGGCCCACTTGTTCGGGGCCGCTGCGGTAGCCAGCGTCGTCGTTATGGATGCGGAAGGCGGTAAACGGGGCGGTAGGGGACATCGGTAGGCCTGCGTCGGAACGGGGGAGTGCAACCATAACTGTTGTGAAATGGCCGGTCTGCCCTTATTCCTGTTCATAGCAGGTGCCGACCAGGGCCTGCATGGATACCGCGGGACCGGTCTTGGCTGGGGTCCGCGCCGCAGGATCAGCAACTTGGCTCGCTGATCGGTGGGCAAATCTTTCCGTTCAGGTAGCCCCGAACCTGTTCAGAGTCTGCCTTGTTAGAATCGGGATTCGATAGATGGTCAGGTCCTCGGCGGGAGCCCCCGCAGCCTGGCCCTTACAGATGGAGCATGCATGGCCTGGAATACACCCGGCGGCAACAGCGGTGGTGGTGCGGACAACAACCGCGCGCCGCGTACGCCACGTGGCGGCAATGGCGGAGGTTGGGGCGGTGGACTGCCCGGGCCGCTGCGCGACCTGTTTGATGGTGGTATCTGGCGCTGGGTGCTGGTCGCATTGGGTCTGCTGTTGTTGTTCTCCAGTTTCCAGCTGATCGGCGAACAGCAGCGCGGCGTGGTCCTGCGCTTTGGCGAGTACTCGCGCATCCTGCAGCCTGGCCCCAACTTCAAGCTGCCGTGGCCGCTGGAATCGGTGGTCAAGGTCAACGCGACCCAGATCAAGACCTTCAGCAGCAACGTACCGGTGCTGACCCGCGACGAAAACATCGTCAACGTGTCGGTCAACGTGCAGTACCGCGTGGACGACCCGCGCGAATACCTGTTCGGTACCGTCGATGCCGACCAGATGCTGGAGCAGTCCGCACAGAGCGCCGTGCGTGAGCAGGTCGGCCGCGCCGATCTGAACACCGTGCTGAACAACCGTGGGCCGCTGGCTGTGGTTGCCGAGCAGCGTCTGCAGGCTTCGCTCAAGGCTTATAAGACCGGCCTCAGCGTGACCGGCCTGACCCTGCCTGACGCGCGTCCGCCGGAAGAAGTGAAGCCGGCCTTCGACGAGGTCAACGGTGCCCAGCAGGTCAAGGAACGTCTGATCAACGAAGCCCAGGCTTACGCCGCCAAGGTGGTACCGGAAGCGCGCGGCCAGGCCTCGCGTGCCCGTACCACCGCCGAAGGTTACAAGCAGGCCATCGTCGCTCGCGCCGAGGGTGACGCACGCCGTTTCACCCTGCTGCAGGGTGAGTACAAGAATGCGCCGGACGTCACCCGCAAGCGTCTGTGGCTGGAAACGGTGGAGCAGGTGCTGGCCGAGAACCGCAAGGTCATCGGTGGTGACGGCCGTCAGCTGATCTACGTGCCGATGCCGGCTGATGCGGGCAAGAGCTCGGCTGCGCCGCAGCTGACCCCGGAGATGGTGGCACCGGCATTGCCGGCGGCGACCGACAGCATTCGCAACGCGGACCGTTCGGTCTCGCGCTCGGCATCGCGTGAGGAGGCCGGCCGATGAAAAATTCAGTCGTTATCGGCGTAGTCGTCGCAGTGTTGCTGGGCCTGCTGGGCTCGGTCTATGTGGTGCGTGAAGACCAGACCGCGATGGTGCTCAACCTGGGCAAGGTGGTGCGTGCCGACATCAAGCCGGGCCTGCACTTCAAGGTGCCGCTGGTTGAAACCGTGCGCGTGTTCGACCGCCGCTTCCAGGTGTTGGATACCGCCCCGGCGCGTTACTTCACCGCCGAGCAGAAGGACGTCAGCGTCGACTTCTTCGCCATTGGCAAGATCTCCGACGTGCGCGCCTATTACCGCGCCACCGGCGGCGACAGCAAGATCGTCAACGCCCGCCTTGCGCCGATCATCACCGACTCGCTGCGTAACCAGATCAACTCGCGCACTTTGCAGGCCTTGGTGTCCGGTGACCGTGGTGAGTTGATTGCCGGCCAGCTGAAATCGATCAACGAGGCGATTGCCGCCTTGGGCATGGAGATCATCGACCTGCGCATCAAGCAGATCGACCTGCCGACCGACAGCCAGGTGATCGCCGACGTCTACGAGCGTATGCGCGCCCAGCGTAAGCAGGAGGCGGCCAAGTTACGCGCCGAGGGTGAAGAGCAGTCGCTGACCATCCGTGCCCAGGCCGACCGCGAAAGCACCGTGATCGTGGCTGAAGCCGAACGTGATGCGCAGCAGCTGCGCGGTGAAGGCGATGCCTCCGCCGCCTCGATCTACGGCAAGGCTGGCTCGGCCGACCCGTCGTTCTACGCCTTCTACCGCAGCCTTGAGGCGTACCGCGCCTCGATGACCGACGGCAACGGCGTGATCGTGCTCGACAAGAACGACCCGTTCCTGCAGTACATGAAGAGCGATCGCTGATCGCCTTGCTCTAGCCCTTGCTTTAGCCCCTCTCCCGCCTGCGGGAGAGGGGTTGGGGTGAGGGCAGCTTCGTAGTGCCGAGCCGTGCTCGGCAGGGGCTTTCCAAGCAATGCCCAGGCATGTAGTGCCGAGCCATGCTCGGCAAGGGCTTTCCAAGCATTGTTTGGCGGCGGCATCAGCCGCGAAGCCCTAAATTGATCAGATTGCAGCCAAGCCCGTGATTTCATCGCTGCCGGCTTCGCGGCTGACGCCACTCCTACAACGGTCGTTCCGGTAATACCCCTGCCGAGCATGGCTCGGCACTACAGGTTCGGTTATTCCGGTAAAGCCCCTGCCGAGCATGGCTCGGCACTACCTGCTTTTTTTAAAGACTCTGACGCATGCAAGACCTCTTTTCCGCCCTCTGTCTCGTGGCCATCATCGAAGGCCTGTTCCTGTTCATCGCGCCCTTGGCGTGGAAGCGGATGGCCGCGCAGCTGCTGGAACAGCCCGCCGCCTCCCTGCGCGGAATGGGCGCTGCGGCACTGTTCATCGGCCTGGCAGTGCTTTGGTGGGTCCGCCACTGAACCAAACCCTGACGCCCATACCAACCTGCAGCCTCGGGGGTGGTAGCTGTCAGGCAAAACCCGGATAATCCACAAAAGCCGGTCGGGCTTGCTCCTCTTGGAGTGCTCCGTTCGGCTTTTTCCGTGTATGGCCCTGGCGTTTGCCGGATGCTCCCCGATGGGGTGTCCATGATGGCGGACTGCAGCGCAGCGCACGGCCCCGTCCGCGGCCCCGATGGCCGCAGCAAAATTCAGGAGTTACCCGTCATGGGTCAATCAGTTGTTGTTCTCGGCGCCCAGTGGGGCGATGAAGGCAAGGGCAAGATCGTCGATCTGCTGACCGAAGAAATCGGCGCAGTTGTTCGTTTCCAGGGTGGTCACAATGCTGGCCATACCTTGGTCATCAACGGCAAGAAGACCGTCCTGCACCTGATCCCGTCTGGCATCCTGCGCGATGACGCGCTGTGCCTGATCGGCAATGGCGTGGTGATTTCCCCGGCCGCCCTGCGCAAGGAAATCGAAGAGCTGGAAACGGCTGGCGTGGAAGTGCGTTCGCGTCTGAAGATCTCGCCGGCAGCGCCGCTGATCATGCCGTACCACATCGCCCTGGATCAGGCGCGTGAGAAGGCAGCTGGCGGCAAGGCCATTGGCACCACCGGTCGCGGCATCGGCCCGGCCTATGAAGACAAGGTTGCACGTCGCGGCATCCGTATCGCCGACCTGCATTACCCGGAACAGCTGGCTGAAAAGCTGCGTACCGCGCTGGATTACCACAACTTCGTGCTGACCAAGTACCTGGGTGTGGAGCCGGTCGATTTCGACACCGTGTACCAGGAAGCACTGGCCTTCGGCGAATACGTCGAGCCGATGAAGTCCGACGTTGCCGGCATCTGCCATGACCTGCGCAAGCAGGGCAAGCGCGTGCTGTTCGAAGGCGCCCAGGGCGCACTGCTCGACATCGACCACGGCACCTACCCGTACGTCACCAGCTCCAACACCACCGTTGGTGGTGCACTGGCCGGTGCCGGCGTCGGCGCCGATGCCATCGACTACGTGCTGGGTATCGCCAAGGCCTACGCTACCCGCGTTGGCGGTGGTCCGTTCCCGACCGAGCTGGACGATGAAATCGGCCAGGGCATCCGTGACCGTGGCGCCGAGTACGGCGCGTCGACCGGCCGTCCGCGTCGCTGCGGCTGGATGGATATCGTCGCGCTGAAGCGCGCCGTGGCCATCAACGGTATTTCCGGCCTGTGCATCACCAAGCTCGACGTGCTCGACGGCATGGAAAAGCTGAAGGTCTGCATTGCCTATGAATACCGTGGCAAGCGTTCGGAATACGCCCCGCTGGACGCACAGGGCTGGGAAGAATGCACGCCCGTGTACCTGGAGTTCCCGGGTTGGACCGAGAACACCCACGGCGTGACCGAGTGGGACAAGCTGCCGCCGGCCGCACGCGCCTACCTGCGCGCGCTGGAAGAACTGGCTGGCTGCCCGGTGTCGATCGTCTCGACCGGCCCGGACCGCGACCACACCATGGTTCTGCAGGATCCGTGGGGCTGATAGCCGCACCGTGATGCAACAGACAACGCCCCGCGAAAGCGGGGCGTTGTCGTTGTAGTGCCGACCGATGCCCGGCAGGGGCGTTACCGGCAAGGCTTCTGCCGAGAAAGGCCCGGTACTACGGCTGGTCCAGCGGGATGCCGTTGAGCTGTCGCTCGACTATTTCCAGAATGGCGATCACGCTGACCCCGAACGAACCAGCATTGCCGGCATCAAATGCTTCGCGCCATTGAGCATAGCCCTGCAGGTATGCCGGATCTGCTGCCTGCTGGCCAAGCAGGCGAAGCTGGCTGCGTTGCAGGGTCTGGTCGGTGACCGGGGCGTGGGCGAGCTGGGTCATGACACCCTCTGGTACGCGGGGATTGCGGATACTCAGCCCGTTCAGGGTGACGTGGTAGATGTTGCCGCCGAGCGGATGCTGGTCGATGCGATTGATCAGCAGGGTGGGGTGCTCGCCGTCATGACGACCCTGGCAGGCCCATAGTTGGCCGACAGTATAGTGGCCTGGTGGATTGACTTGGCTCATCGGGCACGGATTCGTTGGAAGTTGGGCCAGATGATGCCAGCAACTTGGGCTTGGGTCTTCTTTTCCCTTGGCGGGTGCGGGCAGCGGCAAGTACTTATGGCCAGCGCCGTAGTGGCCCGGGGCTGGCTAGAATGGCTGCGCACGCCCCCGCTGCCAGCCTGACTGACCCGATGCGTATTGACCCCGCCGAAATCGAAGCCCTGTTCGACGCCATTCCCAGCGTGCTGTTTTTCGCCAAGGACATCGATGGGCGCTATACCCACGTCAACATGACGATGATGCAGCGATTGGGCATGAAGTCGCGCAACGACGCGATCGGCAAGCGCGCCGATGAGTTGTACCCGGTCGGCATGAGTGAGGCTTACACCGAGCAGGACGCGCGGGTGCTGGCCGGCGAGGTGATCGAGAACGTGATGGAACTGCAGTTGTTTCCTAACCAGCAGCCCGGTTGGTGCCTGACCTGCAAGCGGCCCATCGTCGAGAACGGCAAGGTGGTCGGCTTGATCGGGATCTCGCGGGACCTGGGCCAGCGCGGCGGATTGGAATCTCAATACGAGCCGCTGCGGCTGGCACTGGATTACCTCAACACGCATTACGCGGAAAACGTGCGCATGCAGACGTTGCTGGACATCACCGGCTTCTCGCTGTCCAAGCTGGAGCGCTCGTTCCGCAAGGTGTTCCAGATGACGCCGCAGCAGGTGCTGACCCGTTTGCGCATCCAGATCGCCCTGCACCTGCTGCACGGCGAGGACAGCGTGGCCAGCATTGGCCAGGCCTGTGGCTTCAGTGACCAGAGCGCATTCACCCGCAAGTTCAAGGCAGAGGTTGGCATGGCGCCGCGCCAGTACCGGGCGATGATTGCCGAACGCGCGCAACAGGAAACAGCTCGCGCCCGGCTATGACTTCCGGGGGTGTTGGGGGGCGATGCAGGGGCAGATGATTCGGGTCTGGTGGGCCTAGGGCCCAAGCCCGTCCGTCCGGAGTTTTGATGCGCCGTTCCCTTGTTATTGCTATTGGTTTCGCCCTTTCCTGCGTTGCCACTCCTGCTGTGTTTGCTGCTGAGCCAGCAGTTCACGCATCGTTGGCGAACGAAGTCACCACCCAGTTGCCACGTACTGCACGTCCGGATCACTACCGGGTGCAGATCACTCCGCACGCAGGGCAGATGCGCTTCGGCGGCAAGGTCAGCATCGACCTGGAAGTGCTGCAGCCAACCAACACCATCGTGCTGCAGGCGGCGGGCATGCGCTTCGGTAAAAGCCAACTGCAGCCGGCCGGTGGAGGCAAGGCGATGCCTGCCACGGTCAGCGTCGACGAGGCCAACCAGACCGCCAGCTTCGGCGTGGCTAAGCCGCTTCAGCCCGGCCGCTACACGCTGAGCATCGATTACGACGGCGCCATCAACACCCAGGCCAATGGCCTGTTCGCGTTGGATTACCCGGTGGCTGATGGCAGCAAGAAACGCGCGCTGTTCACCCAGTTCGAAAACTCCGATGCACGCCGCTTCATTCCGTCCTGGGACGAGCCGGGGTTCAAGGCGACATTCGACTTGAGCGTGACCGTGCCGGAAGCCGAGATGGCGGTCAGCAACATGCCGGTGGCCAGCAGCAAGTCGGTGGGGAAGGGTTTGAAGCAGGTGGTGTTCCAGACCACGCCTAAGATGTCGACCTACCTGCTGTTCTTCTCCACCGGTGAGTTTGAGCGCGCCACCGTTGACGAAGGCGGCACCGAGATCGGCGTCATCGCCCAGGCCGGCAAGGTCGATCAGGCGCGCTTCGCCCTTGAAGGCAGTGCAGAGGTGCTGCGCGAGTACAACGACTACTTTGGGGTGAAGTATCCGCTGCCAAAACTCGACAATATCGCTGCGCCGGGTGGCAGCCAGTTCTTCAGCGCGATGGAAAACTGGGGCGCGATCTTTACCTTCGAATATGCCTTGCTGTTGGACCCGGCCGTGTCCAGCGTCTCCGACAAGAAGGCTGTGTTCTCGATTGCCGCGCATGAGATCGCGCACCAGTGGTTTGGCAATCTGGTGACGATGGCATGGTGGGATGACCTCTGGCTCAACGAAGGTTTCGCTTCGTGGATGGAGGCACGCACCACCCGCAAGCTGCATCCGGAGTGGGACATCAACAACGTCGATGCCGCGCATACCAGTCGCGGCGCGATGGGCCGCGATGCCTACGTCACCACCCATCCGATCGTGCAGCACGTGGAGACGGTGGAGCAGGCCAGTCAGGCCTTCGACGGCATAACCTATGGAAAGGGTTCGGCGGTTATCTCGATGTTCGAGGATTACGTGGGCGCGGATGCCTGGCGTGATGGCGTGCGTCGCTATGTTGCTGCTCACGCTTATGGCAATGCAGTCACCGACGACCTGTGGGCTGAGATCGACAAGGCGGCACCGGGTAAGCGCTTCATGGAAGTCGCACATGATTTCACCCTGCAACCGGGCGTGCCTTTGATCCGTGCCAGCAGCAGCTGTGTGGCTGGCAACACCCAGGTGAAGTTGAGCCAGGGCGAGTACACGATTGATCGCAAGGACAAACAACCACTGCATTGGCGCGTGCCGGTAAGCCTGCGTGTTGGTGGTGGCGAAGTGGCGCACACGCTGGTCGATGGTGACACCGCCGTGCAGCTGCCGGGCTGCAGCGGTCCGTTGCTGGTCAATGCCGGGCAGAAGGGCTATTACCGCACCTTGTATGCGCCGACGCAGTTCAAGGCGCTGAGTACAGGCTTCGACAAATTGCCGGTGGTCGACAAGCTCGGTGTGATGATGGATACCAGTGCACTGGCTGCAGCCGGCCTGCAGCCTGATGCGGATCTGCTGGATCTGACGGCGAAGATCGGCGCTGATGCGCCGACCGATCTGTGGGATATGGCCGCCGGCACCTTGAGTGGCATCGACGGCATGTTCGACGGCGACACCGCGCGGCAGGCGGCCTTCCGCAGTTATGCGCGTTCGCGTCTGTCGCCGGTGCTGCAGTCACTGGGTTGGGATGGCAAGGATGGCGACTCGGCACAGACCAAGGAGCTGCGCAGCAGCCTGATCGATACCTTGGCGGGGTTGGAAGATGCGAAGGTGATCGCCGAAGCACGGCGTCGTTTTGATGCCTTCCTGACCAAGCCGGATTCGCTGTCACCAGAACTGCGCAGCAGTGTGCTGGGTGTGGTTGCACGTAACGCCGACGCGGCAACCTGGGACAAGCTGCACGCGCTGGCCAGGCAGGAAACCTCGGCAATGGTGCGTGACCAGTACTACGGTTTGCTGGCGCTGCCGAAGGACAAGGCGTTGGCGCAACGTGCGTTGGACATGGCGCTGACCGACGAGCCTGGCGCAACCAACAGCGCACGCATGATCGGAGGTGTATCAAGTGAACATGCTGATCTTGCGTTCGACTTCGCCGTTGCCCATCGCGAGAAGGTGGACACACTGGTCGATAGCACCTCGCGCGCGCGTTACTATCCGGGCTTGGGGCGCAGTGCTGACAACCTGCAGATGGTGGAGAAGATCCAGGCGTTCGCCGATGCCTATATCGCACCAACCTCGCGGCGCGATGCGGAGACGGTGATTGCCGGGATCCAGACCAAGCTGCGGCTGCGCGAACAGCGCAAGCCGCAGGTGGATGCCTGGTTGGAGAAGCAGGGGTACTGATCCTGTGCTTGCCCAGGATGATGCTAAAAGGCGGCCTTGCGGGGCCGCCTTTCCGCTAAAGGGCATCGGGATTCGTGGCACACTGCCTCGCCGGTCAATCAGACCGGTGCGGAGGGGGCTCCGCATCACGGGGGAGTGAGCATGCATCGTCTTGCTTTGCTGGCGTTTGTCGCACTGGGGCTGTCGCCGTTGGCGGCGGCGCAGCCGGCGGGCGGTTACGTTCTTTGTACCGTCACCGATACCGGCCACACACCGGCGCGCGTCTGGGCGTCGCCGGTACTCGAGTTCAACGCATCGATCCTGGACATGGAGGCGGTCAACCGCGTCGCCGGCGCCTTTCATCGCCACGTGGCAGGGCTCGGCGGAGCAGGCGAGAAAAGCTGCGTGGCGATGCGCACTCGGGCCGAAGCAGAAGCCCTGCGCGAGGAACAGCGCGGCCTGTGGGACAAACGCACGTTGTTCGTGAAGGTGGGCAAATGGCATGACGTGCCATGGACACTTCCTGCCGACGTACTTGCCGCTGTCGGCGTCACCCAGGCCCAGCCGCATTTCTTCCGTTGTCATGCAACTGCCACCGATGTGCCGGGGCGGCTGGTTACCGCATTGACCGTGAGCAGTGGCGTCTTCGAGAAATCGGTGCCGGGCGATCGTGCCTTGGCTGCGGCGCTGGAGCAGGCTGGGACGTATCGTGAGGCGTTCAAACCGGTGGCGCAGGCCGCAGGCATCCCTGCTGAAGCTGCCTACTGTTTCGCTTACGACACCCGTGCCGAGGCGGACAAGGCCGAACAGGATTACCGCCGTTTGATTGGCGGTTTCACCGCAAAATACGACGTGGTGCGCTGGGTGCCGGGCGACCAGCAGGCAGTGCGGTCGCCTGCTGCAGATGCACCGGTAGCCAGCGATGCTGATGTGCATCGTGGTCGCTTGGGTGTGCGCGTTGGTGTGGTTGGTGCCGAGCTGGCGCAGGCAGTGGGGCTGGATGCTCCGCGCGGTGTGTGGGTCATCGAGGTTGCCGAGGGTGGCGCGGCTGCGGTCGGCGGAATCCGGGCAAAGGATGTGCTGCTTGAGATGGATGGGCAGGCGGTAATGGAGCCAGATGAGCTGGCGTACATTGTCAGTCGCCTTGCGCCTGGTTCCGATGTACCTGTGCGGGTATGGCGTGCTGGGAGCGAGCAGGGCCTGAAGATCATCATGCCGGGACCACCTGCCCCCGCGATTGCCGAACAGCTGGCTGCGCCGGCTACCGGGGCGGTGGCCGGCAAGGTAGCGGCGGCGGAGGCGCCCGCCGCGCTGTACTGCCTGGGGTCGGTACAGCGGACCAAGCCGGCGTTGTTGCTGCGCACGCCGATACGCCAGCAGCCAACGGCGGATGCGGATCCGGCGACACTGCAGGCGACGTTGGCGTCGTTGTACGCAGCGGCCAGACAGGCGTATCCGGGCAGTTGGCGCGACCAGCAGGCCTACTGTCAGGAGAGCTCCAGTGTGTTCCCAGGCGAAACGATGTGCATCTCCGCCAGCCAGAAGTACATGGGCGGGCTGCAGAGTGCCATGTTGTTCTGCAATGGGTCACGCGAGCATATCGAGGCGCGCTCGCGGGAAATGAACAAGGCTGATGGCGGAAGTGCCCAGGCCTTCGACTGGCCGCCGCAGTAGGTCGGCATTTCCAGCCGGGAGACCGTAAATGAAATGGCCCGCTTGCGCGGGCCATTCCGTTTTACCGGTGGCTGCCTGATCAGGCTTCCACATCTTCCTTGTACGCATCCACCGGGATACAGGCGCACATGATGTTCTTGTCGCCGTAGACGTTGTCCACGCGTGCAACCGGCGGCCAGTACTTCTGCAGCTTCAGCGACGGCAGTGGGAAGGCTGCCAGCTCACGCGGGTACGCATGGGTCCACTCGCTGGCCGTTACCGCACCTGCGGTATGCGGGGCGTGCTTGAGCGGGTTGTCCTCGCGGTCCAGCTTGCCGTCTTCGATGGCCTGGATTTCTTCACGGATCTGGATCATCGCGTCGATGAAACGGTCCAGTTCGTGCTGCGATTCGCTCTCGGTCGGCTCGACCATCAGCGTGCCGGCAACCGGGAAGCTCAGGGTCGGGGCATGGAAGCCGAAGTCGATCAGGCGCTTGGCCACGTCCTCGGCGCCGATGCCGGAGGTCTTCTCCAGCGGACGCACGTCGAGGATGCACTCATGCGCCACCAGACCGTTACGGCCGGTGTACAGCGTGGCGTAGTGCGGGGCCAGGCGCTTGGCGATGTAGTTGGCGTTGAGCAGCGCAACCTGGGTTGCCTTGCGCAGACCAGCAGTGCCCATCAGGGTGATGTACATCCAGCTGATCGGCAGGATCGAGGCGCTGCCGAAACTGGCCGCGCTGACCATGCCGACCGGGCCGTTGTCGCCGAGCTTGCCCGGCAGGAACGGTGCCAGGTGCGACTTGACCGCACACGGGCCTACGCCCGGGCCGCCGCCGCCGTGCGGGATGCAGAAGGTCTTGTGCAGGTTCAGGTGCGACACGTCCGAGCCCCACTTGCCGGGCTTGGCCACGCCGACCAGGGCGTTCATGTTGGCACCGTCGGTGTACACCTGGCCGCCGTGCTTGTGGATGATCTCGCAGATCTCGACCACTTCTTCCTCGAACACGCCGTGCGTGGACGGGTAGGTCATCATGATCGCGGCCAGGCGGTCGCTGTACTTCTCGGCGTTGCGGCGGATGTCTTCGACATCGACGTTGCCGTTGCTGTCGGTCTTGGTCACGACCACGGTCATGCCGCACATCTGTGCCGAGGCCGGGTTGGTGCCGTGCGCCGAGTCCGGGATCAGGCAGATGTCGCGATGGCCTTCGTTGCGCGAGCGGTGATAGGCGCGGATCGCCAGCAGGCCGGCGTATTCGCCCTGCGCGCCGGAGTTCGGCTGCAGGCTCACTGCGTCGTAGCCGGTGCACTCGACCAGCATCGCTTCCAGACCGTCGATCAGTTCCTTGTAGCCCTGAGCCTGATCCGCCGGTGCCAGCGGGTGGATGTTGGCGAATTCCGGCCAGGTCACCGGGATCATCTCTGCGGTGGCGTTGAGCTTCATCGTGCAGCTGCCCAGCGGGATCATGGTGCGATCCATCGCCAGATCCTTGTCGGCCAGCGAACGCAGGTAGCGCAGCATTTCGTGCTCGCTGTGGTGCGTGTTGAACACCGGGTGGGCGAGGAACTCGCTGCTGCGTAGCAGGCTCTTCGGCAATGCATCGGCAGTGTTGGCGTCCAGTGCATCCACATCGACGCTGGCGCCGAACAGCTGGCCCAGCGCGACGACGTCGGCGCGGGTGGCGGTTTCATCCAGGCTGATGCCGACCGAGCCGGCGTCGATGATGCGCAGGTTGATGCCGGCGGCTTCGGCCTTGGCCTTCAACGCGGCCGAATCAACACCGGTGATGTGCAGGGTGTCGAAGAAGTCGTTGCCGACCGCCACGCCCTTGCCACGCAGCGCGGCGGCGAGGATGGCAGCCAGGCGGTGGGTGCGGCGGGCGATGCGCTGCAGGCCTTCCGGGCCGTGGTAGACGGCGTACATCGAGGCCATCACGGCCAGCAGCACCTGTGCGGTACAGATGTTGGAGGTGGCCTTCTCGCGACGGATGTGCTGCTCGCGGGTCTGCAGGGTCAGGCGGTAAGCGGCCCGGCCTTCGGCATCCACCGAGACGCCGATCAGGCGGCCCGGCATCGAGCGCTTGTAGGCGTCACGGCAGGCCATGAAGGCGGCGTGCGGACCGCCGAAACCGAACGGCACGCCGAAACGCTGGCTGTTGCCGATGGCGATATCCGCGCCCCATTCGCCGGGGGCGGCGATCAGGGTCAGTGCCAGCAGGTCGGTGGCCACGGCCACCAGGCCCTGGCGGGCGTGCACGGCCTCGACCAGCGCCTTGTAGTCGCCGATGTTGCCCAGGCTGTCCGGGTACTGCAGCAGCACGCCGAAGGTGTCGGCGCTCAGCGCATCAGCCGGCTTGCCGATCAGCAGTTCGATGCCCATCGGCTCGGCGCGGGTGCGCAGCAGTTCCAGCGTCTGTGGGTGCACGTTGTCCTGCACGAAGAAGACCTTGGACTTGGACTTGGCCGAACGCTTGGCCAGGGTCATCGCTTCGGCAGCGGCGGTGGCTTCGTCCAGCAGCGAGGCGTTGGCGATTTCCATGCCGGTAAGGTCGGCGACCATGGTCTGGAAGTTGATCAGCGCTTCCATGCGGCCCTGCGAGATTTCTGCCTGGTACGGTGTGTACGCCGTGTACCACGCCGGGTTCTCGAGGATGTTGCGCAGGATCACGTTCGGCGTGTGGGTGCCGTAATAGCCCTGGCCGATGAAGCTGCGCAGGACCTTGTTCTTGTCGGCGATGGCGCGGATCTTGGCCAGCGCGTCGACTTCGGTCAACGACTCGGGCAGCGCCAGCGGTGCCGGCGACTTGATCGAACCGGGCACGATGGCGTCGGTAAGCGCTTCGAGCGAATCATGGCCAACGGTGCGCAGCATCTGCGCGATTTCAGCGTCGTTGGGGCCGATGTGGCGGTCAACAAACGCGGAGTGGTGTTCGAGCTCGCGCAGCGAAGAGGTGTTCTGGGTCATGGCTGACGTCCGGAGAAGGCATGCAGGGCAGGGGCGGTGAGCCAGGCTTGCCCTGCTGCCGTCCGGTTGCCGCGCACGCGCGACAGCACAGCCGGCAAGCCAAGGGCTTACCTCGCGCCCCTCTGTCCTTTTGCCTGAGAGTTTGGAAGCGACGCGACGAGGATCGTGCGCTTCGTGCACCTTCGGCGCCGGATTGAACCGGTCTCTCCAGAGTTTTGGTACGGGTGGTATCGGGCCTGAGCGATTACGGGCGTTTGCGCCTTCGGCAGCGGGGTGAACCGCTTCTCCCACCTTGTTCGTGCAACCTGGCGATTATAGCTCGGTAAAGGCCCGGGGCAGACCCGCGCAACGGCTTGGATTACCATCTACATTCCGGTTTCAACCCCGCGCCTTGCAGGCGTACGGCCGGGCGTCCCGGAACCGCTGGCTGAAGCGGGTGAATGTCCGGACAAATTACCGCATCATGGCCGTCCGCGCCGTCGCGCCCGGCCCTGTTCATCTGGTCTCTCACCCCGCACCGGCCCCCGCGCTGGTGCCGTTGCTGGTTATTGAAAGCCATGGAAGCAAGCAAGCAGGTTTCATTGCGTCGTATCGCCATTCTGGTAGCCGGTTTGTCGATGTTCGGCCCGTTCGCGATCGATGCGGTGTTCCCCGCGTTCCCGCAAATGGGTGCCGATCTAGGCGCCGACAAACTGGCGATGCAGCAGGTGATCAGTGTCTACCTGCTGGCCTATGCGCTGATGAGCCTGGTGCATGGCGCGCTGTCCGATGCGTTGGGCCGCAAAGTCGTGATCATCGGTGGCTTGGTGGTGTTCATCGGCGCATCCATCGGCTGTGCACTGTCTACCGACATGGGAACCTTGCTGCTGTTCCGCTTCCTGCAGGGTCTTTCGGCTGGCGTTGGCTACATCATCGGCCGCGCGGTGATTCGCGATCTATACGACGGTGACGACGCGCAGCGGCTGATGAGCCAGGTCTCGATGATCTTCTCCATCGCTCCGGCCATCGCCCCGATCATCGGCGGCTGGTTGCTGGGCTGGACGCATTGGCAGGGCATCTTCTGGTTTCTGGTCGGGTTCTCGGCGCTGTTGCTGCTGATCACCTGCATCTGGCTGCCGGAAACCCATCCGCCGCATGCGCGCCTGAGCCTGCATCCAAAGCGTTTGCTGCAGGACTACATCAGCATCGGCATCAACCCGCGTTTCCTGCGCCTGGCCTTGGCCGGCTCGCTGGGCTTCGGTGGGCTGTTCCTGTACATCGCCTCGGCGCCTGCCTTCGTGCTCGATCTGCTGCACATGAACGAGCGTCAGTTCGCTTGGTTGTTCATCCCTACCATCGGCGGCATGGCCTTGGGGGCCTACGCCTCCGGCCGCGCGGCAGGGCGCATGGACGGCGCGCGGGCGGTGCGTATCGGTTACTGCTTCATGGCGGTCGCGGCCATCTACAACATCAGCTACAACGCCTTCGCCACCGAGATGACGGTGCCGTGGGCGGTGCTGCCGTTCACCCTGACCTCGTTTGGCGTGGCCCTGATCTTCCCGATCCTGACCCTGGCCATCCTCGACATGTACCCGCGCCAGCGCGGTACTGCCTCATCGATGCAGGCATTCAGTACGTTGGTCACCAACGCTATCATCGCTGGCGTGCTCTCGCCGATGCTCAGCCGCAGCGGCCTGACCCTGGCCATCGGCGCGGCCCTGTTCGGCCTGGGCAGCTGGGCGATGTGGAAGTGGGAGCGGGTCAGCCAGCGCACCCAGCGCGACGAAGTCGCGTCCTGACACGAATTCACCCCCGCATCGGGGACAATAGCCGTGCCGCCATCACCGGCGGCCGTTCAAAGAGTGAACAACTGATGTCGATCCAATCCAAAGGCCGCCGCGAGGCGAAGAAGAAGCTGGCCGAGCGCGAGCGCAACCAGGCCGAAGCCAATCCGCCGGTAAAGGCCAAAGTGGAGCCGCATGCCGAACTGCGCGACCAGAACCGTGCATTGCTCGCCGGTATCGTCCGTCGCGATGGCGAGTGGGTGCTGGGCATGGACGGCAAGATCGCCGGTGAGACCACCAGTGCCGCACGCGTGCTGGCGCTGATCATGCAGGCTGCCGAGTGGCACGAGAACAACGACACGCCGGTGCGACTGATGTATTCCGATGCGCTCAAGGACGCCGCGCATGCCGAGGCAGCAGAGCAGGGCATCGACTTCGACACCTATAAGCGCAATCTGGCTGGTGAGCTGGGTGCGGTGGGCAAGGCGGCTGCGGGCACACACTGAGCCTGCGTGAAAGCTTGAAACCGACAAGGGCGCCGTTGGCGCCCTTGTCGTTTCTTGTGGCCGGCGATGGCTTGGGCTGCCAGCGGCACCAGTACTCGATGGCGAGCATGTTCTGTCTTTCCGTGGCCAAGGCACAGTTTTCCTCGGCAGACAGGGGCTGTGTCTTAGACGCTGCGGCACGTGGATTTGGGGCCGACGCGCAGGCGGATACTGCCAACAAGCACAGTGCCAGGCAAAGATGAGCGGCAGGTCTCACTCGCCCCGTTTGCATGACCACGATCAAACTTTTATCAACCATGGGATGGCGCTGACGATAGCGCCCAGTAGCAGCATGACAATTGCGTTGGGGGCGAAGTACGGCCCGATCATCAAGGTCAGCCCGCAGACCAGGGGTACCGGCGCTTGCTGGCGCTTCCCGTAGATGAAGTAACCCAGCCCGAGGGAACTGAAGAGAACCCCAAGCAGCAGAAGGCTCGTACTCACGATCGCTCCGGTTTGGCGGGCTGCCAAGATGCACCAGCCCAGGGCGGTGGTGCTGGTGGGGGGGATGGAAGACAAGTCTGTCACGGCTGACGGCCTGCCTGCGAGCGGCATGCAGCAGGGGTCTTACGGTTGCTGGCGCCTGCGCCATCGGCGCCGTGCTTCGGCTGGCAAACCTGGCCGGTGAACATGGTGGGTCCGATCCGTCATTGGGCCTGGATCATTGGTTATGGGGGCATCGCAAGGGATGTAATGCAGGTACAGGCATGGAGCCAGCCTCCGGATCTGACCGGTCGAGGGACATGCCTACCTTTGATGACAGCTTTGGACGAGGGGGTTCGCCACGCGGCGCGGCGGCACGGCTAGACTGCGTTGATCAGAGGAAGGATCCGGGACAGGGGCATGATCGTAGGTATCGATTTGGGGACCACCAATTCCTTGATTGGGGTGTATGGGGGCAGCGGCCTGCAGTTGATCCGCAATGCATTGGGCGATTACCTGACCCCATCGGCGGTCAGCATTGGCGAGGACGGCAGCGTACTGGTCGGGCGGGCCGCAAGGGACCGACTGGTCAGCCACCCTGATCGCAGCGTGGGCAGCTTCAAGCGCTGGATGGGGGCAAGGCGTGACACCGTGCTGGGTGGCAGAACCTACCTGCCGGAAGAACTGTCGGCGCTTGTGATCCGGGCGTTGCTGGACGATGCCGAGGCGGCGCTGGGGGTGCGCCCTGAAGAGGCGGTGATCAGCGTTCCTGCTTATTTCAGCGACAGCCAGCGACGGGCGACCAAGCGTGCAGGTGAACTTGCCGGCATCCGCGTCGAGCGCTTGATCAACGAGCCGACCGCAGCGGCATTGGCCTATGGTCTGGCCGAAAAACTGGATGACGCCTTTGTCATGGTGCTGGATCTGGGTGGGGGTACGTTCGACGTTTCCATCCTCGAGATTTTCAGTGGCGTGGTGAAGGTGCATGCCAGCGCTGGTGACAACTACCTGGGCGGCGACGATTTCACCGCCGCGTTGGAAATGGCATGGATACGACGGCATGGCATCAACCGGGAGGCGATGCGATCGGGTGAACTGGCGCAGCTGCGCCGCCGTGCCGAGGTCGCCAAACTCGCCTTGAGTGGCGGGCGGGCCGTTGCGTTGACCGCGACGGTGGCCGGCCGTGAGTACACGCTGGAGGTGGACGAAGCGACCTTTGAAGAAATGATTGCGCCGCTGGTGCAGCGGATGCGCCAGCCGATCGAGCGCGCGCTGCGCGATGCAGGTTTGCGCGGCACTGATCTGGCCGATGTGGTGATGGTCGGCGGCGCATCGCGCATGCCGCAGCTGGCCAAGTTGGCGGCGCGCCTGCTCGGCAGGTTGCCATTGCGGCATGTGGCGCCGGACGAAGCCGTGGCGCAGGGTGCCTGCGTTGCCGCTGGCTTGAAGGCGAGGAACATCGCGTTGGAGGAGATCGTGCTGACCGATGTCTGCCCGCATTCGTTGGGTGTGGAGGTCAGTATCGAAATCGGCAACGGGCAGCACAGCGCTGGCCAGTTCGACCCGATAATCGAGCGCAACAGCACCGTGCCGGTCAGTCGCATGCGCGCGTATTACCCTGTGGGTTCACGTCAGGAACAGTTGACCTTGAATGTATTCCAGGGAGAGAGCCCGGTCACCCGCAACAACATCCTGCTGGGCTCGTTGAACATCCCGATCACGCCGGGCGCGCCGGCGGAGAATGGAGTGGATGTGCGCTTCACCTACGACATCAACGGCGTCCTGCAGGTGGAGGCGAAGGTGCAGAAAACGGGCATCGTCCGCGAACTCATCCTCATGCAGGCCGGGAGCCAGATCAGCGAGGCTGAAGCACGCCAGCGCATGACCGAGCTTGCGGCACTGAAGGTCCATCCGCGCGATGAGCAGCGCAATATCGCCGCGCTTTCGCGTATCGAGCGGCTGTATGCGGAATCATTGGGCGAGCAGCGGCCATGGTTGCAGGAGATGCTGTTGCAGTTCCAGGCGGTGCTTGGCATGCAGGATCCCAAACGCGTGGAAGAGCATCGGCATGCGCTGTCGGCGGCCCTGGATGACTTCGAGGAGGGGAGGTCTCAATGAGTCGCAGTGCATGGGAGGTGCTGGGCCCTGAGGAAACCTGCGATACCAAGGCCATCCGTCGCGCTTATGCGACAGCGCTAAAACATACCCGGCCGGATGAGGATGCAGAAGGTTTCCAACTGCTTACCGATGCCTATGAGTGGGCGCTGGGCTATGCACGCCACATGCTTGCGCAGGCCCAGGCTCAAGCAGCTGTGGAAGAGGCTGGGGATACTGCCGCGTGTGCGGGATCAGTTGCTTCGATTGGTGCACATGATGCCGAAAATCGAGATCAGAACCAGCTTCCCCCAGGGACTGGCCTGGAGCCGGCCGGTGCCGAAGTTGGCAATGGGACGGGCGAAGATACGCCAACAGCCACGCAGCAGGTGCAGGAGCAGTCCAGCGGATACCCGTTCGCTCCCTTCTTCGACGATCTCGCGGCACGGGTACGGGAGCGCAACCCGACGATACTCCGCGAGTGGCTGAGCGATCATCCGGACCTGTATTCCATCGAACTGAAGTGGGCGTTGATGCCGCATGTTTTCGATGCACTGGCGCACGCAGCCGTTGAGCTTGACCCGCACCGGGAGCATATCCATGTATTGATGGAGTTCTTCGGGGTGGACGCCCGCTTGCGCCAGCACCCGTCACTGGCACCGCCATTGAACTACCTGGAGGCCGGCACATGGCGGAACAAAGTACCGGCGCCGGAGCCCACGATGCCCGAGGGCTGGAATGACTTCGGTGCGTCATTCAAGGATAAGCCGCGCAAGAACCATCTGCGGATGACGCCGTTCGAGCAGGCCAAGGCAAGGGCGGTGGAAATTGCACTGGTCATATTTGCGCTTGCGATGTTCCTTCTCTATGTCATGGAGACGAGTTGACGCTGCCGGGCGCCACGCACCTTGTTGGCAGAGGGTCGTAGTCTTTGCAGGTATCAATGGGGATGGCGCTGACAATAGCGCCCGCTAGCGGCATCACAACCGCGACGGAGGCGAAACAAGGGCAGATCATCAAGATTGGCCTGCAGAGCAACAGTATAGGAGCTGGTTGGCGCTCTCCGTGGATAGCGCGGGGGAGGCGCCAGCCTGGCTCGGTGCTGCTGTTGTCCTTTTGCTGCGGAACTGATCTTCAGCTTCGTGGCTGAGCCCTCAACCAACATTGCCCCGGTAATTCCACAATGGCCGAAACGCACTGCGGTGCAGCCATGCAAGCACGGCCAGGTAGCTGAGGTGGAGCGTTCCCCACGGCCATTGCTGGTTGAGGCATAGGTGGAAGATGAAGATGCCGGTCACCAGCGGTGCAAGTACCGCGATGCCCAATGGCGCGGTGCGCCGGAACAGCAGCAAGAGTCCGCCGACAAGACAGGCCGAGGCAATCATCGGATCGACAATGCCGCTTTCCGTCATTGCGGTGGTCAGCGCTTTGGCGGCAGGTGCTTCGTCATGATCCGGCCAGGACGTGCCAAAGAGTTTGTACGAGAACCAGCGCACGCCAACATGCAGGTAAAACAGGGCGTACAGCCAACGAGCGACAACGATGATCCAGGTCATGCGATGTACTCCGGTTGTGCCGGGTGGTGGTACGGATACAGGTCAGGAAGCCGGTCGCCCCGGTTGCGGGGCGACGTTGATGTTATCGCTTGATTGACCAGTTCACGAATTGATGCACGTATTCAACGCTCGCGTGAGCTAGGTGAAAAGCGGTCGCGCCGCCTGGAGGAGAGCCTGACCAACAAGGCATCACTGCGGACTGCCGAGTTGGTTACGGAACAACGGTCGACCCAGCCTCGCTGAGCGCCGCTTGCCAATGCACCTCTGGCGCCACCATCAAGCGCAGGGGTGCTGTGCTATTTCTGCGGCGGCGGTGGGGCCTCTTTCAGTGTTCCGGTGGTGTGATGCCCGCCTGCACCAGCGCAGTCGATGTCGCGCGCAGGCGTCCACTTTACGGCGGTGCCTGTTACCACTGGTCTCACGAATCGCCACGGCCAGAAACCGAAGTGCTGGGCGCCATTGTAATGAATGACCGCATCTGCACCGGCGGCCTTGGCATCAGCTACGACGATGGGAAGCAGGTCGTTGACACTTCCATAGCTGCCTTTGCCGTAGTCGAGCTCTTTTACGACGGTATACGTAAATTCAGACGGAGGCGTTCCGGTGAAAAGACAGAGGCCACTCTTGCTGTCTTCCTGCTCGGGAGCAACGTCGGTTGCCTGTGCGTTGCAGAGTTGCGAAGCACAGAAAATCATGAGGCCCGCAGCCAACTTATGACGCATCTTGGACTCCTTGTGTTGTTGGTTGGATGTTGGTTCAAACATCCGAGTGAGGGTGGCTTGATGTTGAAGAAGAAGGGCGCCGGTAAGGCGCCCTTCTTCGGGATCACTACGACAGGGTTTACTTTGCAGCCACCGGCTGCGCAGCGGGCGTCGCCGCCGGGGCCGCTGCCTGCCAGCCACACATCTGCCCTTCGTTCTGCTGCTTCAGCCATTCCTGGAGCGGTGCGAAGTATTCCAGCATCGGGCCGGCGTCGAGCTTGTCGTTGCCGGTCAGTTCCTTCAGCGTGGCTTGCCACGGCTGGCTGGAGCCCTTGCTCAGCATCGCCCAGAACTTCTGCCCGGCTTCCTTGTTGCCGTAGAAGCTGCACTCGTTGAGCGGGCCGGTGTAGCCGGACGCGTCGCACAGGCCCTTGTAGAACTGGTACTGCAGGATGCGGGCCAGGAAGTAGCGCAGGTACGGGGTGTTGCCCGGCACGTGGTACTTGGCGCCGGCGTCGAAGAACTCTTCGCCGCGTGCGCTGGCCGGGGCCACGCCCTGGTACTGCGCCTTCAGTTCCCACCACTTCTGGTTGTACTGGTCCGGCTTGATCGAGCCGTCGAATACGCCCCAGCGCCAGCGATCGATCATCAGACCGAACGGCAGGAACGACACGCCCGACATCGCCATGCGCATCTGCGCATTGATGGTGGCTTCGCGGCTTTCCTGCTGCGCGCCGACCAGACCGATCGAGTTGAGGTACTTCGGCGTCATCGCCAGCACGATGGTGTCGCCGATGGCTTCGTGGAAGCCGTCGTTGGCACCGCCCTGGAACAACGGTGGCAGTGGGTTGTAGGCCAGGTCGTAGTAGATGTGGCCGAGCTCGTGGTAGATGGTGGTGAAGTTTTCTTCGTTCGGGGTGATGCACATCTTGGTGCGCACGTCGGCGCCGATGTCCTTGCCGTCGCCGCCCATGTTCATGTCCCAGGCGCTGGCGTGGCAGACCACGTTGCGGTCCAGTGGTTTGATGAACTGGGTGTTCTGCCAGTAGCTCTCCGGCAGCTTGGGCATGCCCAGCGAGACGTAGAAGTCCTGCGCGCGCTCGGTCATCTGCCGGGCGGTGACCAGCTCGGCCTCACGCTGTGCCTTGAAGCGGCTTGCCGGATCGGCGCCACCGGCCTTGGCCAGCGCAGCGCTGAGGTTGGTCTGGTACTGCTTTTCCAGCGCAGCGGTGATGTCCAGGCTGCCCGCGTTCGGGTACGGCGCGGTCATGTCCCACAGGTTGCTCCAATCCTGCTGCCACATGTTGCCGGTCAGGTGCGCGGCAATCATGCCGCCGCCAACTTCGGCTTTGTCCTTGCCGTATTCCTTGTCCAGCTTGGCGCGGGTATAGCAATGTACCTGCTCGTACAGCGGCTTGACCTGCTCCCACAGGCGATCGGTTTCCGGGCCAACCTGGTCGGCCGGCATGTCGTAGCCGCTGCGCCACATCTGGCCGGCATCGCTATAGCCCAGTTCGCGGGCGCCTTCGTTGACCAGTTCGACGAAGCGCTGGTAGTTGGCGCGCGACGGCACCGCGGTGGACTGCCAGCCCTGCCAGGCATCGAGCTGCTTGTCGTAGTCACGCGAGGTGGCCAGCACCTTTTCCAGATCGCCGAGCTGGCGGCAGTTCTTGTTGTCGCCTTCGCCCACGCAGTAGGTGCCGGCGCCGTAGTCGCCTTCCAGCTTGGTTGCGATGCCAGCCAGTTCGGCCAGCTTCTGCGGGTCGCGCGGGGCGGGCATCGAGGTCATCAGCTTGAGCAGGCTGATGGCGCGCTTGGTGTCGGCGCTCATCGGCTGGCCTTCGTACTTGTTGGCCTGCTCGATCCAGCCATTGAGCACGGTCAACCAGCGCTCGTTGGCCTTGGCGGCAACGCGTGCGGAATCGTCATTGATATAGGTTGACGACAGCCACTGGGCCGAGGTCATTTCCGGGTACATGGCCTTGTATTCGGCATTGACCCGGGCGATGAACTGGTCGGCGCTTTCGGCCGGTGCGGCCTGGGTGGTGGCCGGCTTGGCGGCGTCGGTGGTGGCGTCCTTTTTACAGGCAGCCAACGAGAGCACGGCCACGCCAACGGCGGCGGCCAGGACCAAATGACGATTCTTCACAGCAAACCCCGGTTTGTAAGTACCGGCGAAGGCTAGTGGGGCAGCGGCCGGGCCGCAAGTGGGGAAAGGGATAGGTCCCTGTAGTGCCGAGCCATGCTCGGCAGGAGGAGTCATTTTTGTTGTGCCGAGCCATGCTCGGCAGGGGCTTTACCGGGAAGGCCTCTGCCGAGCATGGTTCGGCACTACACTGGGATTGCTTGGAAGGCCTCTGCCGAGCATGGCTCGGCATTACAGGGGAGTGCTTCATGTGCAGGGGGCGAACAGGTCTCGGGAGCGGTCATACACCGACGTCTGCACCTGCATCAGGCCAAGCACCGAGGGGAACAGGTTGTCCTGGTCGCTGCGCTGCGCGGCACGGCGGCGTACGCAGCTCATGTCCAGGCCACGATCCGCCGTAAAACCCGGTGAGAACCACATCACCATCGGTACCCGGGTCTGCTCTTCGGGGGCGATCGCATACGGCACGCCGTGCAGATACAGGCCCTTTTCACCCAGTGATTCACCGTGATCGGACAGGTAGATCATCGCTGTGTCGTAGTCTTCCATTCCGCGCAGGGATGCGATGGTGCGGGTCAGGAAATGATCGGTATAGCGGATCGCATTGTCGTAGCTGTTGACGATGTCCTCGCGGCTGCACTTGCCCAGGTCTGCGGTATCGCAGGTGGGCGCGAACTGACGGAACTGCGCCGGATAGCGTTGGAAGTAGCTCGGGCCGTGGTTGCCCAGCTGGTGCAGCACAACCACGCGGTCGCCGGGTTTGGCGCGTACCTGTGCAGCGAGGTTTTCCAGAAGAATCTCATCCATGCAGCGGCCGTCGGCGCACAGGCCCTGCGTGGTCGCATCATCCAGACGTTGGATTTCCAAACCGTCGCAAACGCCCTTGCAACCGGACTGGTTGTCGCGCCAGAGGGTGGCGATACCGGCATGCTCAAGCACATGCAGTAGTGACTGGTGACCACGGATTTTCTTTTCGTCGTAGTCGTGACGACCGAACGGCGAGAACATGCACGGCAGCGAGACTTCGGTGCTGGTGCCGCAGGAATGCATGTCCGGGAAGTTGATCACGCCGGTCTGCGCCAGCTCCGGGGTCGTCTGGCGAGCATAGCCGTTCAACCCCCAGTTCTGCGCACGCACGGTTTCGCCCACAACCAGTACCAGCAGGCGCGGCTTGCTGCCGGCGGCACGTGGCGTGGCTTTGGCATCGGTACCCAATGGCAGTTTGGGCTGCTTCTTCATAGGGCTGGAACTGGCAAAGTTCTGCTTCAGCGCGATCAGATAGTTGGCCGGCGTAGCCAGGTAACGCACTTCACGGTGATTGCGCATCAACGCGGAAACATTCTGGAACGACAGCATGGTGCCGGCGCCGCCCGCCACGATCACACCAATCAGGAAGGCGACACGCCACAGGAGGGCTCGCCCCCAGCTGCGCTTGCGCAACCGCACGCGCCACAGCAACAAGGTCGGCAGTAGGCCGTAGCCGATCAGCGGCAGCAACAAGGCCGGTGTCATCAGCTCGCGTGATTCCTTGTGGTCGGTGGCCAGTACATTGCGCAGCATGTCCGCGTCCAGATAGACGTTGTAGCTGTTCATGTAGTGCGTGGCGAAGGCGGTGGTGATGAACAACGCCGTCAGCACGACCTTGGCATTCCAGCGCCAGATCAGCAGGCTGAAAAGGATGGCGTGCACGCTTACCAGCAAGGCAAACAACGAGACCGCGAACAGCATGCTGCCAGGATTGGTGGCAATCGCACTGCGCCAGAACAGGTTGTTGCAGACCAGCGCGAAGAATGTGCTGGCGATCAGGATCAGGGCTTCAGTGCTGATCTCTGGTCGCCAGTCCTGCAGGCGTGACCATGACAGCGGGGAAACAAGACGGCGACTGGCGACAACGCTCATGCGCGTTCTCCAACTGGTGTGATGCGCGACAGCGAGTTGGTTGTCGCAGGCGAAGGGAACATCCACAAATACAGGGCGGTTGCGACCAGCCAGCTGATCGCCAAGGCCCATAGGTCGTGTGAGGCGAAGTGGGCGCCGCGCAGCTGCTGGGCCAGGCCGAACACCATGCCGACCAGCAGGGCGATGCTCAGTGCCGGCCAGCGCCATTGCGGGCGCACATGCAACATGAAGAAGAACAGTGCCACCCATGCATAGCCCGAGCCGGCATGACCGGCCGGGAAGCACGCGGCGTGGCCCAGGGCAACCGGGCGCTGCTCGAACAGGCCGATGAAGGGGCGCATACCGCCGTAGCGCTCCAGGTCCCAAGGGCAGTCCATATGGGTCCAGGATTTCAGCAGCGCGACGATGCTGGTGGTCAGTGCTACCGATGACAGCAGGTAGGCCAGTGGCCGCCGCAGTGGGCGCCAGCGCATGTCCATGCAACTGCGGATCAGCGCCAGGATCACCAGCAGGCCGACAAACCAGGTCAGATTGCGGCCGCCCTTATGGATAAGGTGGCTGGTCCACCACGCGTCCTTGAATACCCATTGGCTGCCTTGCCAGCGGTACAGTTGATCGGCAAGCCATTGATCGCCATTGCCGGCCATCAACAACAGGCTGCCGATGGCGGCGATCACCAGCGGGATCAGCAGGGCACGCCCGGCGAAGCTCAGGCGGCTGCGCTCGGCGACCGGAATCAGGGCGGTGGAAGTGGGTTGCTGCGACATGGAGCTGGGGCACCGTCAATCTGGATGCGGCCATGCTCGGTCGGCCTGTGTCGGAGACAGGTCGGAACGATGTCGTGAATTTGTCAGTGCTTCAGCTTGGCCGCCGATATGGCTGCAGTGCCGTAAACGCGAGAGAGGCGGTGCCGGGCGCGGCACCGCCTCTCTTACCTGTGTTTCAATAAGTCCGCTTCAATAAACGCGCTGCAATCAGCGGGCGTCAATCGCCGTCGTTTTCCAGTGCGCTCTCACTGCCGGCGACCACGCCGTGGGTCTTGGCTACGCAGTCGGCGTGCAGCGCGGTACCGGGCAGCAGCTGCCAGTTGTTGCGGTTGGCGCTGCCGATGTCGATGACCTGGCTACGATCGGCGCAGGGCGTCATTGCCTTGTCGAGCACGAACAGCCAGCGTCGCTGCGGGTCTTCAGTCACCCAGCGTGCTGCATCTTCCCATTGTTCGGCGACCGGGCGTTTGAAACCGAAGTCGGTAGCCTGTGGATGGGTCTGCAGCAGGTTCTGTTCGCGCCAGGCGACCATGCCCAGCTCCGCGTCCGGGCCGATACGCGCGCGCACCTTGTCCATCACCAGCGAGGCGGAGCTGTAGGGATCAAGTGCAGGCATCGCGCCGAGCCCATACATCGACCACAGCATTACCGTGGTCAGCACCACTGCCAGCCCTGCGCGGCGCAGGCGCAGTACCAGCACCAACAGCAGTGAGGCGGCGCCAAAGCCGATCAGCCACCAGCCAACCTGCGGCAACACCCATGGGTCGATCGCGCGCTTGATCGCGTTGCGTTGGGCCCAGCCATCGCCGTGCACCGCGCCATAGCCGACCACCAGCGTGGCCACCGCCAGAAGCAGCACATACAACAGCAGCAGCCAGCGCACGCCGGTGCGGCGTAGCAGGCCGGGCAGCAGCGGTGCCGCGGCTACGGCCAGGGCAGGCAGCATCGGCAGGATGTAGACCTCGCGCTTGCCCGGACTGGCGCTGAAGAAGACCAATACCAGCAGGGCCCAACCCAGCAGCAGGATGTAGCGTGGATCGGCGCGGCGGCAGCGGCGCCACCAGGCCGGCAGCAGCCATGGCGCCAGCAGGCTGCCCGGCAGCCACAGTGTGGCCATCACCTGCAGGTAGTACCAGAACGGCTGGTGATGGTGCCAGGCGTTGGCGTAGCGGGTGCCGGTCTGCTTGAACAGCAATTCCTTGGCATAGGACTGCAGGTGCGGGTCGGGGTTCTGCAGCAGGGCGATGGCGAGCGGGCCCAGCCAGATCGCGGTGCCGGCCAGGAAGGCGGGCAATAGCAGCCACCAGCCCCAGCTGCGGCCTGGCCCGGCGGCCTGCGGGTGACGCCAGCGCCAGGCCATCCACGGCAGCAACATCAGCAGCGGCAGGAAACCAACGCCCTTGGTGACGGTACCGGCACCGGCCGCGAATGCTGCCAGGGCCAGCGCCCACCAGTTCGGGCCAAGCAATAGGTGGCGTACCAGCCCCCACAGCGCCAGCGTGGTCATGCCGACCAGCACCATGTCGATCTGCGCGCGCTTGGCCATCAGCCCGAACTGGATGCAGACGAACAGGCCGACCACCGCATAACGGGCGATCTGCCGGTTCCACAGCCGCCGGCTCATGTCCCAGGTCAACCACAGGGTGAGCAGGGCGGCGAGCAGCGAGGGCACCAGGAAGGACAGGTTCCAATCGCCGATGACCTTGTAGGTGGCTGCCTGGATCCACATGAAGGTGGCCGGCTTTTCCGCATACAACTCGCTGCCGCGTTGCGGCAGCAGCCACTGCCCGGTCTCCACCATGTGCCGCGCGGCCAGCACGAAGCGGGGTTCGTCGGGCGGTTGCGGTGAGCGCATGCCCAACCCCGCCAACAGGCTGGCGATGACCAAGGCGATCAGGATGGCGAACCACAGTCGATTGGACGAAGAGCGGGGCGGATTTGGGCGCACAGATGGCTCGGTATCAAAGGCTGGCAGGATGATGCCGCAAACAACGTTGGAAACACGTCGAAACGACAGGCGGCCGACATCGGCTGCGTTTCGACGAAAATCCGACGTTGGCGGCGCTAGGATACGTCGGTAATGCCTCGGCCCGGGGCAGCAAGGTCATGCCCGCATGCGGCTGCTGGTCATTGAAGACAATCGCAATCTGATCGCCAACCTGTTCGATTATTTCGAAGCGCGCGGGCACACCCTGGACGTGGCCCCGGACGGTATCACCGGCCTGCACTTGGCCGGCACCCAGAGCTACGACGCCATCCTGCTGGACTGGATGCTGCCGCGCATGGAAGGGCCGGAGGTGCTGCGCAAGCTGCGCGAGGAGTTCCGCTCGGAGGTGCCGGTGATCATGCTCACCGCCCGCGACGAGCTGCCGGACAAGATCACTGGTTTCCGTGCCGGTGCCGATGACTACCTGACCAAGCCATTTGCGCTGCCGGAGCTGGAAGTACGGCTGGAGGCGGTGCTGGCACGCACGCATGGGCGCAATCCACGCAAGCTATTGGAAGTCCATGACCTGCAGCTGGATCTGGCCACGTTCGAGGCGCAACGTGGTGGGCAGGTGCTGCATCTGTATCCGGCGTGTCGAAAGTTGCTGGAGGTGCTGATGCGCGCCAGCCCGGCCGCAGTTACCCGCGACCAGCTGGAATATGCGCTGTGGGGCGATGAGCCACCGGATGGCGACATGCTGCGCTCGCATATCTACGAACTGCGGCGCGCAGTAGATGGCCCGTTCGAGCAGAAGCTGCTGCAGACCCTGCCGCGCGTCGGCTATCGCCTGTCTGCACCTGCAGCAGGTAGTGCGCGATGACACGCCGCACGCTGCGTCGCAAACTGCTGGGCTGGCTGGCGATCTATGTGGCGCTGGTGACGCTGGCGGTATTCAGTGCCGCCAACTATGTGCACGAACACGCGGAACACGCGGTGTGGCGCTCGTTGTTGAACACCGAGCTGGACAGCATCATCGGCCAGATGCGCACCGACCCTGCGTACCATTGGCAGGACTCGGACACGCTGTGGTTTTACGCCGAGCACGAGCCTGGCGGTATTCCCGAGAGTCTGAGGCGGCTGCATCCCGGCTTGCACGATGGTGCGTTGCTGGATGGCAAGGACACCGCGGTGATGGTGCGCGATACCTCCGACTTCGGCCGGGTGGTATTGGCGCTGGATATCTCCGACTTCGGTGAGCTGGAGCACTTCATCACCCGCTGGGCACTGCTCGCTGGTGTGGCCTTGCTGCTGGTGACCTTGCTGATGGCCTGGGTTGGCATGACCCGCCTGGTGAGGCCCTTGTCGGTGCTCGCGGAGGACATCGCCAAGCTGAGCCCCGAGCGACGCGGACAACAGGTGTTGGTGGACAAGCGCGGCAGTACCGAGTTGGAAGTGATTGCCGGTGCTTTGAATGACTACCTGCAGCGCAATGAACATTTCGTTGAGCGCGAACGGGCGTTCATCAGTACCGCTAGCCATGAGTTGCGTACGCCGATCGCGGTGATCACCGGTGCCGCCGAACTTGCGTTGGAGCAGCCGGGCCTGCCGGAAAGAGCGCGTCAGCAGCTGCTGCGCGTGCGCAATACGTCGACCGGGATGGAGCAGTTGATTCAGCTGCTGCTGGTGCTTGCGCGTGATCCGGCCAAGCTGGCTGCGATGAGCGAGCTGGTGGCGCTGGACGAGCTGCTGCCGGAAATCGCCGAAGACCATCGCTACCTGGCCAAGGGCAAGGAGCTGGAGCTTGTGCTGGTGGAAGCTGCTCCTTGCCAGTTGCTCGCGCCGTTGGCGGTGGTGCAGGCGGCGGTTGGCAATCTGCTGCGCAATGCCATCGAGAACAGCGACCGTGGCGTGGTGCGGCTTGGGATATCCGCCAATGCAGTGCTGACCATTGAGGACCCTGGCCACGGCATGAGCCCGGAAGAGGTCGCTCAGGTGTATGCGCGCATGAGCAAGGGCGAACGCAATCCGGGTGCGGGTATTGGTCTGGATCTGATTGCGCGGCTGTGTGATCACCTTGGCTGGCAGCTGGAAATTCATTCGCAGCCGGAGCGGGGTACGCGGGTCACCTTGGATATGAGTAGTTCCAAGCCGCGGTAGGAGTGCTCTACCTGTAGAGCGCAGCCATGCTGCGCTGGGGCATTACCGGGAAGGCTTCTGCCGAGCATGGCTCGGCACTACAGGCTCACGGCGGCAGCAGCTCGCGCTCGATCAACCAGCTGCGGGCATCCTCGGCGTCCTGCTCAAACCAGGCCTGGGTCGAGCCCAGCCTGTAGGTATAGCCCCAGCTGTCCATGTCGGCCATCAGCCGCGCGCTGCCTACGCCTGGCAATTGCCCGGCCAGCACGATCTGCAGGTAGCAGGTGGCGTCTTCTTCAGGAATCGAGTCGGTGGCATCGGTATGCACCTGCGCGCGACGCTCGGGCGGCAGCACGATCAGGTGGCAGGACTCGTGCAGCATCGAATGCACCGGCGTGTCGTCGCGCACATAGACGTCGCAGGCAATGATGCCGGCCTCGGGCTCACCCCAATAACTGCCGGGAATCTTCTCACCAGCGGCTACGTGATTAAGGCGCAGGCCGTGGCGCGCGAGCAGGCCCGCAGCGTCGGTCCATTGGATATCGCCAACGCACAGCACGGGCCGGGTTGGTTCGTTGGCAGGGGTTTCGTTCACGGCTGTTTGAGTCCCGGCGGCCGCGGCCGCCGGGCTGATATCACTTGTCGTCAGGCAGTGCCACGGAAATGTCGAGCACGTCGTTGGCGCCGTCCTTGACCAGGTCCACGCGGACCGCATCGGCGTCGATGTTGACGTACTTCTTGATCACTTCCAGCAGCTCACGCTGCAGCAGCGGCAGGTAGTCCGGGCCGCCGCGGGTGCTGCGTTCCTGCGCGATGATGATCTGCAGGCGGTTCTTCGCCGTTTCGGCGGTGGTCTTCTTCTGTCTCAGGAAGTCGAGCAGTCCCATGCTTATCCTCCAAACAACTTGCTGAAGAAGCCCTTCTTCTCCACGGTGGTGAAGCGCATCGGGCGCTCTTCGCCCAGGATACGGCTCACGGCGTCATCGTAGGCCTGTCCGGCCGGCGATTCGGTGTCCAGGATGACCGGCTCGCCCTTGTTCGAGGCATTGAGCACGTCGCCCGATTCGGGAATGACGCCGATGGCCTTGAGCCCCAGCACTTCTTCCACGTCGGTGATGCTCAGCATCTCGCCGCTTTCAACGCGCGAGGGGCTGTAGCGGGTCAGCAGCAGGTAGGCCGGCACGGCCTTGCCGGCTTCGGCATTGGCGGTCTTGGAGTCGAGCAGGCCGATGATGCGGTCCGAGTCGCGTACCGAAGACACTTCCGGGTTGACCACCACAACGGCGCGATCAGCGAAGTACATCGCCAGGAACGCGCCCTTCTCGATGCCGGCCGGAGAGTCGCAGATGATGTAATCGAAGCCGTCGGCGGCCAGATCCTTGAGGACCTTCT
Organism: Stenotrophomonas sp. STEN030; assembly: GCF_056759995.1. NCBI lineage: Bacteria > Pseudomonadati > Pseudomonadota > Gammaproteobacteria > Lysobacterales > Lysobacteraceae > Stenotrophomonas > Stenotrophomonas sp. STEN030. The sequence goes on from NZ_JBRREB010000028.1 coordinate 34,533, forward strand.
CCACGCCTTCCTTGTTCAGTGCATCCTTGTCGCGGGTCTGCGAGGCAGCCAGCACGAACAGGTTGTCAAAGCGCTTGTCCTTGATCAGTGCCTGTTTCAGCGTGGCCTCACCGTGGACGACGTTGACGAAGTCGTACACCACCCGGCGCTCGCAGCCCATGATCAGGTCAAGGTTGCGCAGGCCGACGTCGAAGTCGATGACGGCAACTTTCTTGCCGCGCCGCGCGATGCCGCAGGCGATGCTTGCGCTGGAGGTGGTCTTGCCAACGCCACCCTTGCCGGAAGTGACTACGATTATTTCAGCCAAAGGATCTCTCCTGAATGTGGTTGTGAGCTGCGTCAATCCAGCGCAGCAATCATGATCTGGTCCTGTTCCAGCCACACCTGCACGGCCTTGCCGCGCAGGTTGTCCGGAATATCGTCCAGTACCTTATACCGTCCTGCAATCGCGACCAGTTCAGCGTGGAAGTCGCGACAGAAAATGCGTGCGCTGGTGTTGCCCTGGGCACCGGCCAATGCGCGGCCACGCAGCGTACCGTAGATATGGATGCTGCCGTCGGCGATGACCTCGGCACCTGCGCCTACCGTTGAGAGTACGGTCAGGTCGCAGTTCTCTGCGTAAAGCTGTTGGCCCGAGCGCACCGTGCTCAGCTGCATCTTGCCGGGCTGCGGCGCGGCGCCGTCGGCGGCGGCCGGTGCGGCCGGGGCCGCTACTGCGGCTGCGGCGCGCTTGCTCTGCTTGGGGGCGGGCGCCGGTGCGGCGGCCGGTTCGGCTTCGAGCGGCTCGTACTGGGCGCGGAACTTGGCCAGTACCGGCAGCCCAAGCTGCTGCGACAGGGTTTCTGTTTCGCTGGTGCCGTAAGCCAGAGCGACCGGCAGCACACCGGCGTCGCGCAGGCCATTGACCAGGCTTTGTGCAGTGGCCAGGTCGGGGAGTTGACTTAAACCACCAAAATCCAGGATCACCGCCGCGCGGCCGAACAGCTTGGGCGCGCGCGCCACGCGTTCGCGCATTTCCTGGGCCAGGCGCTCCACGTCGAGGGTGCGGATGCGCAGGTTGGCGATGCCGACCTGCCCGATTTTCAGTTCACCAGCTTGCTCGTAATCCAAATTCACTGCCATCTCAGGTTCCGGTCGGCCGCTGTTGCAGCAGCCGGCGTGTGTTGCCTACCCAGGGAACGTCGGGCAGGTTGTCGCCATAGGTCTCTTTTACCCACTCGTAGCTGCACAGATCCTTGAGCAGCATGCTGGCCCGAACATCGACCGAGGGCATGGTGTTCTGGCCGACTTCGCGGAAACCGAAGCTGCCGTGGAACAGCAGGGCGGCATCGGCGCCGTGGTCGAGGAAGACCTCGCAGGCCATCTGCGGGTAGCGCAGCTCAGCGTAACTCTGGGCATCGGCGTAGAACGCGCGGCCGACACCACCGCCACGGCGGCGGCTGGCCACCACGATGCGGTCGATATAGAAGAAGCTGGGGTAGCGCTGCTGGAACCAAGCGAAGTTGCAGCTGTCATGGGCACTGTTGCTGCCATAGCCGACCAGAAAGCCGGCCATGTTGCCGTCGCGTTCGGCAACCCGGAAGTATTCGGCGGTTTCATAGAAACGGCGGACTTTGGCTGCATCCAGCGGAAGAATCGCAAGACCAGCGTTGTTGTTCAGTGCCAGGACGGAATCGAGCTCGTGCTCGCGCACGTCGCGGATAACAATCGACATTGTGACTCCGTGGGGTATCGCGGTCGGCCCTAAGGGCTGTGGCGCGATTATCGCATGGGTGGCACGAGCCGGGCGAGCCATCACCGAAGTCGCCATGCATGACTTCCGAGGGAGGGCGCTGAGGCTGCCGGGTCCTTACCATGCACGCATGTTGGGATACCTCAGCCATACCCGAGTCCTTCGCCTGGCCGGCCTGTTTACCTGGGCCCTGGTCAGCCTGCCCTTGATCTATACCCAGTACGCGCCGGAAGAGGGCGTGTTGCAGCCTGCCGCCGGGGAGGCGATCTGGCTGTTCCTGGCCTACCTGACCTTTGGTGGCTGCTACTTCTGGCTGACCCGCGGGCTCAATGCGGCCGGGCACACCAGCTGGTACGACCGGTTGGCGCTGCTGTTGCTGACGGTTTCAGCGCTGGTGGTCAGTTATCTGTCCGCCACCGGCCTGGGCAGCATCCTGATGATGGTCGCGGCAGGGGTGATCCCGTGGCTGCTGAGCCGCTGGGTGGGCGTCATCTGGCTGGTGCTGAGCCAGTTGGCGGTGCTGCCGGTCTATAACCTGATCCTGGGCCTGCCGTTGTTCGAGGCGCTGCTGCAGTCGTTGCTGTACGGCGGTTTCTCGATGTTCATCTTTGTCACCAGCCTGGTGGCGCGGCAGCAGACCCAGGCGCGCGAGGAGCAGCGGCGCTTGAATGCCGAGCTGCGCGCCACCCGTCTGTTGCTGGCCGAAAGTGCCCGGGTCAACGAGCGCACGCGCATTTCCCGCGAGCTGCACGACCTGCTTGGTCACCATCTGACGGCGCTCAGCCTGAACCTGGAAGTGGCCGGGCATATCACCGAGGGTCAGGCGCAGGAGCACGTGCGGCAGGCGCATACCCTGGCCAAACTGTTGCTCACCGACGTACGCGAGGCGGTCAGCCAGCTGCGCGAGAGCGGTGCGATCGACCTGGCGGCCGCCCTGCGGCCGCTGACCGAGCGGGTGCCGTCGCTGGATATCCATCTGCAGATCGATGATCCGTTCAGCGTTGAAGATCCCGAGCGCGCCCATGTGCTGCTGCGCTGCACGCAGGAAATCATCACCAACGCTGTGCGCCACGCCGGCGCGCAAAATTTGTGGATCAGTGTGGAGCGGGACGCCGCCCAGGTGGTCATCAGTGCGCATGATGACGGTATCGGCGGCGATTTCGAGGAAATAATGCCGGGTAACGGCTTGCGCGGCATGCGCGAGCGGCTGGCGCAGTATGGGGGTGTGCTGGACGTATCGGCACGAAGCGGTGAGGGTTTCCGTCTTCGCGCCAGCCTGCCACTGGTTACCAATATGATGTTGGCCTCAGGGCCACAAGGAGTGAATTGATGATCCGTGTCTGTCTGGTCGACGACCAAACCCTAGTCCGGCAGGGCATCCGTTCGCTGCTGGCGCTGGATGACAGCATCGAGGTGGTGGCCGAAGCCATCGACGGCCGCCAGGCGGTGGAAGTGATTCCGCAGGTGCAGCCGGATGTGGTGCTGATGGATATGCGCATGCCGGTTATGTCCGGGCTGGAGGCGCTGCAGACGCTGAGCCGTGCCGGCACGCTGCCGCCTTCGATCATCCTGACCACCTTCGACGATGACCAGCTGGTGCTGGCCGGGCTCAAAGCTGGCGCCAAGGGCTATCTGCTCAAGGATGTGACCCTGGAGCAGTTGGTGGGCGCCATCCGTACGGTGGCAAACGGCGGCTCGCTGGTGCAGCCGGCGGTGACCCAGCGTCTGCTGTCGGGGCTGGAACACATGCGCAATGAGTTCGTCAGCCTGGACCGGCCGGATCCGCTGACCGACCGTGAGACCGAGATCCTGCGGCTGATGGCCAGTGGCTTCTCCAACAAGGAGATCGCAAACTCCTTGGGCGTGGCCGAGGGCACCATCAAGAATCACGTCTCCAACATTCTTTCCAAGTTGGGGGTGCGTGACCGCACCCGCGCCGTGCTCAAGGCCTTTGAGCTGCAGTTGGTCTGAGCTGGATACGGTCGACTGGCCTGGATGAATGCGGCACCCAGCGTCGAGGAGGGTGTGGCGGGCGATTTGCGGAAAGGTGGTTCCGGTACTGGTGCTGGACACCATTCACAGTGGAAAATAGCGCCGCTACGGACGAAGTACAGTCCAAGCTATCGGCTGAAGGCGCGTAGGGTTGGTGGTTGATACGCTACCCTGCGGCCTATCGATTGAGATAGCGCATTCTGGTAATGGAAACCGGTGCGCCAAATGTGCTGAACAACCTGCGGAAAGCCTGCTAGGATGGGGGCTTCCCTTCAAATCAACCCGGCCGTGGGATCGGCCCCGGAGACTCCTGAATGACCCGTATTATCGAGTTCCTGATCGCTTTGGGGATCGTGGCTGGCCTGTTTGTCCTCATTGGCGTGTGTCTGCCGGGCGAGCGCCACATTACTGAAAGCATCGAAACCAATCGCAAGATGACGATCGTGTATGACACGGTCAACAGCCTGCGCCGCTTCAAGGATTGGAATCCGCTTGTGCTGCGCGACAAGGCCGTGGAGCTGAAGTTCAGCGGCCCGGACGCCGGCAAGGGCGCCCGTATGGACTATTCCTCCAAGGACATGGGCCAGGGCAGCTGGGAAATCACCGATAGCGAAAAGAACAAGCGCGTCGTGATTGCCATCGAAGATCCGACCCGCGGTACCGACAAGGTGACCTCGTTCACGCTCGAGCCGACCGGCAAGAACGATCGCAACGTCAAGATCACCCAGGACTACAGCGTCAAGTACGGTTTCGACCTGTTTGGTCGCTACGCCGGCCTGTACGTCAGCCGTCACATCGGTGACGACCTGAAGCTGGGTCTGTCGCGCATGGCCAACATGCTGGCCTCGGTGCCGAACGTTGACTACGCCGCTGCCGAAGCGCCGCTGACCGACCTGAAGGTTGTACAGGTGCCGGCTGAGAACCTGCTGGTGGTCAACGCCGGTAACATCGATCGCAACAACGATGCCATCCAGAAGTCGATTGACGACAACATGGAATGGATCAAGCGCACGATGGATGCCAATGGCCTGGTTGCCGCTGGTCCGGTCCGTATCGTCACCACCGATTTCGGTGCTGAGAAGTACGCCTTCGACGTGGCTCTGCCGGTTCGCAAGGGCAGCGCTGCTGCTCCGGCTGCCGACAAGAAGGACGGCGAAGCCGCTGCTCCGGCCGTTGCTGCTGCACCGGTTGCTGCTGGTGATGCTGCCGAGCTGAGCGTCAAGATCCCCGCGGGCAACCCGGTGACCTACGTGCATGCTCCGGCGCACCGTTCGGCATTTGCTTCCTACACCGGCCACATGGCTGGCCTGGACCTGGCCCGTAACGGCCTGCGTGCATGGGCTACCACCACCGGTAACGAAGTTGTCGATCGTCCGTATGAGTCGTGGAAGGGTGGTGTGGCCAAGGCCTTCACCGTCGATGGTTCCTACGACCTGTACTGGGCGGTCAAGTAATCATCGGTTGTTGTCGATGATCTGATCGAGAAAACGCGCCGCTTCCAGCGGCGCGTTTTTTTTATGGACAGCGTTTACAGGATTGATGGGAGAACGAGATGTTGGGAGTGGAACGACGTACGCGTAAGCCTTCGTTTCTGGCCTTCTGCGGCGGCCTGCTGGCGGCGGCATCGATCGGCTTGTCGGCTTATGCCTCACATGGGGTGAGCGAGGCACTGGCGCAGTCGCATTTGAACACTGCCGCCTTGTACGCGTTTGGCCACGGCGTGGTGCTGGTGGGATTGGGCGCATCCTCGGTGAATCAGTTGGGTCGAGGTGCGCTGTATGTATTGCTGGTCGGTACCTTGTTGTTCTCCGGCAGCCTGGTCGGCAATGTGCTGATGCAGTGGCCGACGACGCTGGCACCGGCCGGTGGCATCACCTTGATGGGCGGTTGGGTGCTGCTGGCACTCAGTGCCTTGCGCCGCTGAGTCATGCCCCGCTACCGGCGCGGCTTCGATATCGACGATGCGCAGGCGCACCTGCAGCGGGTGGACAAGCGCCTGGCTACTTGGATGCGCCGGGTTGGGCCGTTGCCGGCGCCGCAAGGTTGGGCGCGTTCGTTCGACCCGGTAGATGCGTTGGCGCGGGCGATCCTGTTCCAGCAGCTCAGTGGCAAGGCCGCTTCGACGATAGTCGGGCGGGTGGAAACAGCAATTGGCAGCAAGCGTCTGCATGCCGCAAGTTTTGATCTGATTGACGACCCCGGGCTGCGCGCCTGTGGTGTATCAGGCAACAAAGCCTTGGCGCTGCGTGACTTGGCCCGGCGCGAGAGCGCCGGTGAACTGCCGAGCCTGCGGCAGATGTCGGTGATGGATCATCAGGCCATCGTCGACGCCTTGGTGGCGGTGCGCGGCATCGGCCGCTGGACCGTGGAGATGATGTTGATGTTCCGCCTCGGCCGGCCCGACATTCTGCCGGCCGATGACCTGGGTATCCGCAAAGGCGCCCAGCGTGTGGATGGTAGCGAGACAATGCTGACGCCCAAAGCTTTGGCCGAGCGCGGCGAGCGCTGGGGTCCCTACCGCACCTGGGCGAGCCTGTATCTATGGCGCATTGCCGATTTCAGCACCGAGCCCAAACAAAAAACCAATCGCTCGCAGGACTGAGTGGCAACGTTATGGAGGCCGCTCTTTTTGTAGGAGCGGCGTGAGCCGCGAGGCTCGTAGAGTGTCAGCACCGAACTGCTGCCTGCCTGGCTGAATCTGCCTTGGCGTTGAGCCGGATGTTTCCTTTGATTGCGGTTTTACCCGGGGGTTCGGTGGCTGTCAGCTTCGCGGCTTACGCCGCTCCTACAAACACCTTGCGCTTCTGGCCGTAGGAGCGGCGTAAGCCACGAAGCCGATGTCCTTCAAGAGCAGAACGCTCGCCTGCACATGGGCAACTTTGGCTCTGGGCCCACTCATGGCGATAGGTACCGGTCCCACAACAGGTTGCGAAAACGGTTGTCTGGATCCAGCTGCTGCTTGATGGCGGCAAACTGCGCCGCCTGCGGGTAGGCGCGCTGGAACTGTGCTTGGGTGGCGTGCAGGCGATAAGGCAGGTAATAGCGACCGCCATGCTCCAGTGCGGCGTCGATCAGGCGGCGGGTCCAGTTGTTGCTGTACTGCTCCGCCGCATTCCAGCTGCGCTGCTTGTGATACAGCACGAAGCAGAACACTTCCTCGCTCGCCCAGCGCATCAACGAGGTATTGTCCGCAGCTGCGTGGCGAACGGAGATATTCAACGCATTGACGTCGTGCCTGCGCAGGATGCCCGCCATCGTGCGCGCGAATGATACGAAGCCTGCAACCGGGATGAAGTACTCCTGCAGCAGGTAGGAAGACATGCGGCGGGTGCGCGGTTCCAGCGAGGCTGCATCCAGGCTGGCTTCCAGGTTGCGCATCACCACGCGCGGTTCGGCAAGCAGGCCGCGTGTCTGGTAAACATCACGTAGTTGGTCGCCACCAGGCAGTTCAGATGCCGCCCAGATCAGGTTCTGGTCCTTGGCGTGGCTTGCACGGGTGGGCATCAGCCGCCTTGTATCGGTCAGCGCTGCGCTGCTGCGGCTCCAGCTGATCGCCAGCGGAGCATCGAAGCCCGGTGGCAGCAGATCGGCATTGTGCAGCACTACCTCGGGACGGCCCAGTACATGCGCTTTGAACCAGGCCGGGTAGTCGGTGAGGGCTACCTGTTCGACGCTGCGCGCCATTCTTTCGTTGTGCGCGAGGTCCAGCTCGACCTCGGTGATGACACCAAGCCCGCCGTAACCGCCAATTACCGCGGCGAACAAAGCCGGTTGCTGCTGGCGCGACAACTCCAGCAACTGACCGTCGGCGGTGATCAGCTGCAAGGCACGCACGCTGCCCGCCAGTGCACCGCTGCCGACATAACGGCCATGGCAGTTGACCGAGACCGAGCCGCCTATGCTGAAGTTGCTGTAGCTCTGCATCACCTTGACGGCCAGATCGAGCGGATCCAGCTGTTCCTGCAGTTGCCGCCAGCGCATGCCGGCCTGCACGCGCACGCTGGGTGTTTCCGGGTCCAGCCACAGCAAGCGATCCATGCGTTGCATATCCAATTGCAGCGCATGTTCTGCACGTGTCTGTCCGCCCATGCTGTAGCGGCCACCAGCGATGCAGACCGTGCCTGGCCAACGCTGCAGGGCGGCAGCTACGCCAGCGCTGCTGGCAGCACGCACCATGCCGGCAATGGCAGTGCTGTCCAGCTGTGCGACATCGCTGGCCAGTGTCTGACTGGACTGGGGTTTGCATGCAGGCAGTTGGGCGAGCAGGCCTGCGCCAAGCGCTGCCTGCACCAGCCGCCGACGCTCAGCCTCAGGCGGCGTTTTCATTGCGGCGATAACACCAGTGCCATGGCTCGTAGACGATGCCGTGTGGGTTGTCACGCGGGTAACTCATGTGAAAACCGAAACCTGCTGCGCGCTGCTGCAGCCAGGCAAACCCGGCAGTCTGCTCGAAGGATTCTTCGGCCGGTGGCTCGCCCGGTGTGCTGATGTCCAGAGCGTCACCGCCGTGGTGCTCGCTATAGCCGGGGGCGGCGTTGACGGTGAGGATCTCGTCCACGCTCAGGCCGCGCGCCAGCTTGCGTTCAAAAATACCGAGTTGATAGTCGTGGCTGCGATAGCCGGAAATCGCATCCAGTGCGACGCCATCAATGACAGCTGCCTGCTGCATGCGCTGCCAGCCGCGCGCTGCACCGCCGGTAAGCCAGAGCGGGCGACGGTAGCGATCAAAACCGGCCAGGCGCAGATGCGCCGGTTCGGCGACCAGCGGCAAACCGGTCTGTGCGGCATAGGCATCGGCATCCAGATCCAGTTGCTGCAGATGCAGATGCAGCTGATGTAACGGCAGCCTGCCGCTCGGCGGCGGAATACGGGGTGGCTGCGTGCGCAGGGCTTCCAGCGCGGTCAACGCAAAGTCGATGCCGGGTTCATCCGCCAGCCGGGTCACCAGTGGCATCAGTCCACCAGACAGCTGCGCGGCGAGATAAAGGCCATCGCGCTTGCGGCGCAGTACATGTGTTGCCCGGGCCAGCACGCGGGCGTCGTCACTGCTGCGCGCGCGCAGCAGGCCGCCGGGCCAGATCTCGATGTCGGGCGTGTTGAGCAGGATATGGGGAGCGTTGCGCATACCCGCAGCTTAGGCCCGTGCGCCGCCGTCGGCCAGTCGCCTGAGTTCATCCAGCAGGGCGCGCGGCTGCTCGGGGCTGACCAGCACGCTGTTGCCGTCACGCAGCGGAATTACCAGTACGCGGCTGTTGTCGGTGATCAGGCAGAACGCCTTGCCGCCACCCTTCATATGGAAGTGGCCGGCGCGGAAGCCGGGGAACTGGAAGCCATTGGATTTCATGCCTGGCTTGAAGTCGGGGTTTTCGGCGAAATTGACCGCGCGCGCGCGATCCAGCCACATTGAACTCAGTGGCACCCGCCGCGTGTACAGGGTGGCTGCAATGGTCAGTTGCTGCGGCTCCACGCGCAGCTCGCGGCGGCGATAAGCCAGGGTCAACGCAAGGCCAACCAAGGGCAGTACAAACCATCCGCCCCAGGAGGCGAATGTCGCCTGGAACGGCGGCTTGCCGGCGAACAACCTGATCAGCGGATCGATGCTCAGCACCAGCAGCATGGGCGCCCATAACCAGAGCAGGAGTGAACTGGTTGGTTTGGCGACGTTGAACGTTTCTGTCTCGGTTGGCGTGGTATTGCGGCCGCTCATCGCTGCGCCTTGATCCATAGCGCGATGTCGTTGATCAGTGCTGGATCAACGTGGCCCGGCCGCGCATATTCTTCCAGTGAGCCCTTGCCTTCCCCGGCGATGCCGAGGTGGTTGAGCGCTGGGTAGTGCCGGAAGCGGTAGCGTTCGCCTTGCAACCCTTTGTTCCACAACTGCCAATCGGTATCGACCACCTGGAAGTCACGGCCGCCCTGCAGCACCAGCACTGGTAGCTTGCTGTCGCGTGCGTCGGTGATGGGGTCGACAGCTTCCAGCTGTTGCCAGAACCGCCCGGGGACTTCCATCAATCGTGCATCCGGATTACTGCGTACGGCTGCGATGGCCGCATCCAGTGCGGTGAGCTGGGCTTGGTCCTCGGCGCTGATCGTGCCGTCCAGGCCGAGCATGTAGCGGTTCTGTTCGGCCAGCAGGTCGAGAATGGGGCGCGCAGGTGCAGCAAACAACACCAGTCCGGCCAGCTTGCCATTGGCCGCCTTGGCGACGCGCCCGGCCAGCAATCCACCCTGGCTGTGGCCAAGAAGATAGATGTGTCGAGGATCGATGTTGGCGTTGGTCGCCAGCGCGGTTACCGCGGCGACCGCATCGTCGGTGGTCTCGTCATCGATGCTGAAACTGCCTTTGAAATCCTGCGGACGCGCGTGGCTGCGCTTCTCGTAGCGCAGCACGGCAACGCCCTGCGCTGCCAGGCCGCGCGCTATGTCCAGGAACGGGCGATTGGGGCCGATGGTTTCATCGCGGTCCTGCGGACCGGAGCCGTGCACCAATGCGATGGCAGGGAAGGGGCCCTTGCCCTTGGGCAGGGTCAGCGTGCCCGGCAGTGGCGCACTGGCGCTGCCAGTGGCTGGCACGTTGAAGTCCTGTTCGATGACACTGGCATCCGCTGCAGGCGGTGGTGCCGGTGCGGCGGCTGCTGGCTGCAGCAGGAAGCCGGCAACCTTGTCGTCCTTGTCCAGTGCGATGCGTGCCTGCACGGCACCATTGGCGTAGCGCAGTGGAATGACGACGATGCGGAAGCCGTCGGCTTCGCTGGTTGCGGCTTCACCACGTGGCCCGGCTGCGCCCATCTGTGCGGGCAGCGACTCCCAGACCGCCTTGAGCTTGTCTGCTGGTACCGCCGCTTTCATCTGTGCCGAAAAATCCGCTTCGGCAGCGGCGTACTGGCCAGCATCAAGCCGGTCCAGTAGCTGGTTGGCCAAGCTGGCCGGGTCGGCAGCATGTGCGCTGCCGGCGAGAGAAAGAATCGCTGCCGTGATCAATCCACTCAAGGCCTTCATTACGCGCCCTTTTTGAAGATCAGCGTGGGTGTGGAAACTGTCGGCGTGGCATGGACCACGTTGACCAGTTCCCAGCCAAGCCGGCCTTGCTTGTCCAGTTCTTCCTGCAATGCTTCAGCCTTGAAGCTGCCCATCAGGCTGGTTTTCAATTCGACGACGAGGTATTTCCACTGCGTGCTCATTGTTCTTCCTTGGGTTCATCTTTGGGCTTGGGGAGGCGCCCGGCCTTGCGCAGGGCGTCGCGGATCACATACTCGATCTGCGCGTTGAGGCTGCGCAGCTCGTCGTCGGCCCAGCGCTGGGTCGCGGCCAGAACATCAGCGTTGATGCGCAGCGGATAGGCCTTCTTCTCGCTCACCGGCGGGGTGCTCCGTTATTGCCGCGACGTAGATGCAGTACCAGCGAGATGCCCAGCGCATTGACCGCCACCACCAGCGCGACGATCACACCGTAGGCGATGTTGCGGTTGTCACCGGCCAGGTAGACGCCGGTGGCAGCCACGAACATGCACAGCGCGATCAAGGCCCAGCGCAGGCCCAGCCCGCGTGCGTGTGCGGTGCCGGGGCGTCCGCTCCATACCGCGAAGCAGAGAGCAGGGATGCCGGTGGCGGCGATGATCAGCGGGGCGAAAACATTCACTACGATTACCTCACTACGTTGTTCAGTACAGCGAACCGGCATTGACGATCGGCTGGGTGCCACGGTCCGAGCACAGCACGGTCAACAGGTTGCTGACCATGTGCGCCTTGCGCTCTTCGTCGAGGGTGACGACGGCGTTCTTCTGCAGTTCCAGCAGCGCCATCTCGACCATGCCGACGGCGCCGGCGACGATCTGCGTGCGTGCGGCGATCACCGCGCTGGCCTGCTGACGCTGCAGCATGGCCTGGGCGATTTCCGGTGCGTAGGCGAGGTGGCTGATGCGGGCATCAAGTACTTGCACGCCGGCATCGGCCAGGCGTTCGGCCAGTTCGTCCTTCAGGTGCTGGGAGATCTCGGCGGCGTGGCTGCGCAGGGCCAGCTGGCCTTCGGTGTGCTGGTCATAGGGGTAGCTGGTGGCCATCGCACGCAGCGCCGATTCGGACTGGATGTGCACGAAGCTCTCGTAGTCGTCGACGTTGTAGACCGCTTCGGAAGCATCGACGACCTGCCAGACGATGACCGCAGCAATCTCGATCGGCGAACCGTCCAGTTCATTGACCTTGAGCTTGCCGCTTTCGAAGTTGCGCACGCGCTGGCTGACGGTGCGCTTGCTGAAGAACGGGTTGTTCCAGCGCAGGCCATTCTCCTTGACCGTACCGACGTACTTGCCGAACAGGCTGATCACGGCGACCTGGTTGGGCTGGACCATGTACAGGCCGCAGCTGAGGAAGAGCCCGACGACCACCAAGGCGATGCCGCCGATCACCATCGGCCCACCGCCACCGGTGCCGTTCTTGGTGACGACGATCGCTGCGATGATCGCGATGGTGCCCGCAAGCATCATCAGGAGGGTGCCAAGCAGGGTGGGAATGCCGGTCATGGAACCGATGGACTTCTCTTTCATGGCACATCTTCCGTGGTAGTTGATGTTGAAGATATCAAATTGATATCAACATGCAAGTGGTTCTGTCATTGGGACGTAGCCCGACCAAGGCCCGGGTAAGCGCGCTCGCCCCTCCGCGGCCCGGCTTGCCTAGAATATGCATCCTCTTTAGCGCCTTCCCGGACCCGCCTGATGATCACTCTCGGTACCCCGCTGTCCCCATCCGCCACCCGCGTCCTGCTGCTTGGTTCGGGTGAACTGGGCAAGGAAGTGGCCATCGAGCTGCAGCGTTTTGGGGTGGAAGTGATTGCCGCCGACCGTTACGCCAATGCCCCGGCCATGCAGGTTGCGCACCGCAGCCATGTGCTGGACATGCTGGACCCGGCCGCGCTGAAGGCGCTGATCGCGCAGGAGCAGCCGCATCTGGTGGTGCCGGAGATCGAAGCCATCCACACCGAAACCCTGGTACAGCTGGAAGCCGAGCAGGGCCTGCGGGTGATCCCGACCGCGCGCGCCGCGCGCCTGACCATGGACCGGGAAGGCATCCGCCGTCTGGCCGCCGAAACGTTGGGGCTGCCGACTTCGCCGTATCGCTTTGTCGATACCGAAGCCGAGTACCGCGAAGCCGTCGCTACGATCGGCCTGCCCTGCGTGGTCAAGCCGGTGATGTCGTCCTCGGGCAAGGGCCAGAGCACGCTGCGCAGCGACGCCGACATCGGTCCGGCCTGGGAATACGCGCAGACCGGCGGCCGCGCTGGTGCTGGCCGCTGCATCGTCGAGGGCTTCATCGACTTCGATTACGAGATCACCTTGCTGACCGTGCGCCACGCCGGCGGCACCGCGTTCTGCGATCCGGTCGGTCACCTGCAGAAGGACGGTGACTACCGCGAAAGCTGGCAGCCGCAGGCGATGTCGGCCACGGCGCTGGAGGGTGCGCAACAGATCGCCCGTGCCATCACCGATGACCTCGGCGGCTGGGGCCTGTTCGGTGTCGAGTTGTTTGTGAAGGGTGATGCGGTGTGGTTCAGCGAAGTTTCGCCGCGTCCGCATGACACCGGTCTGGTGACCTTGGTTTCGCAGGAACTGAGCGAGTTCGCACTGCACGCACGCGCGATTCTTGGTCTGCCGATTCCGACCATCCGCCACAACGGTGCATCGGCATCCTGCGCGATGTTGGCGCAGGGCAATGGCGTGCCGTTCTTCAGCAACGTCGCCGAGGCATTGATCCATCCGGACTCGGCACTGCGTATGTTTGGCAAGCCGCTGGTGCAGGGCCAGCGTCGCGTCGGTGTGACCTTGGCGCGTGCAGCTGATGTGGATCAGGCGCGTGCGATCGCACGTGATGCGGCAGCGGCAATTGGGATTGAACTGCGCTGAGCGCTCTGCTCCCTCCCTTTGCCGTAGGCAAGGGGAGGGTTGGGGAGAGGTAAAGCTTCACCGCTGTGATGCAGCTGCCACACCAGCAGTTAGCCGCGAGCTTGTGGGAGCGGCGTAAGCCGCGAAGCTGGCAATGCTGCAGCAGCGGAATGCATCGTCATCTGATGATGTCCGAGCTTAGGCGCGGTCCCCCCGGCCCCAAAATACAGTAGCTAAAAAAAACGCCGGCTTAGCCGGCGTTTTTTTACTTCACATCAACCCAGACAAGATGGTGGTCGCTGCCGTCGGCGATCTTCGCCTCCGGGCTGTCATTGGCGGGCCAGAACACGCCACTGCCGATGTAGCTCAGGCCGGTGGAGGGCAGTACATAGTCCAGACGCATGGTGCCCGAGCGTGGGCCGAAATCGCCGGTGGCATGCTGCGGGGCGCCGCGGCGGACGATGCCTTTCTCCGCATAGGCCTGGCTGGTCTGTTCTGCACCGACGCTGGTCGGGGTCGGGTAGCGCAGCACGCGTGGGTGTTCCAGCAGTTCGAGGATGGCGTCGTGGCGGCCGTCGCCATCTGCCGGATCGTTGTTCAGATCGCCGACGATGACAAAGCGCGCATCGGCAGCAAGGCCGCCGCATGTGCCCTTGTCATCGCACAGCCAGGGCTTGTCGCCGCCATCCAGGTATTCCTTCCACAGTCGCAGTTCGTCGTGGTTGCGGGCAGCGTTGCGCTTTTCCTTGCCATCAAACACGGGCGGGGTGGGGTGCGATGCCAGTACATGCACGGTGCCCAGTGGTGTGCGCACCGGTACGTCCCAATGTGACTTGGACGACAGCCGCAGCTGTGACCACACCGCATCCGGCCAGAACGATTTGCCGGTAGTGGGATCGAGCGGATGCAATGCGCCGGGCATGGTGCTCCACTTCAACAGCTGGAAGGTGCGTACGGCAGCTTCATCGATCGGGTACTTGGACAGTACCAGCATGCCGTACTGGCCCGGGTGCAGGCCGTAGCCCCAAGCGTCGTTGCCGCGCTCGCGACCCTTGCCGCCGACGGTGCCGTTGTTGTCCAGGTCCAGGCCGCTTGGCACGCCGGTGTTGACCGGTGCCAGGTAGCGATAAGGGTATTTCAATGCTTCGCCGCCGCCGGGCTGGGCAACTTCAAGATAGCGTTGCTGGAACAGGTCGGCGGCGCGGTGGGCGTCGTCGAAATCGAATTCGTTGAGCAGAACCAGATCCGGCCGCGTCTGCTGCAGTACAGCAGCGATCTTGCGCGCGTGCGCGCTGTCGCCCTGCAGTTCACGGATCAGGCCGCCTTCCTCCTCGGAGTACAGGGAGGTGTTGTAGGTTGCCAGCCGCAGCTGGGCAGGCGGGCTGGCGCTGCCGCTGGGTGAGGTGGAGCAGGCTGCCAACAGCAGGGTCATCGGGGCGAGTAGGGTTGAGATGCGCATCCGCCGATTTTCTCACGTCGCCATGACGATAAGGCGAAAACATGAAGCTGCGAAAACACGAACGCCCCGCAAGCGGGGCGTCCATGGATAGCGCTGTTACGTTGCTTAGAACGTGCAGCCCATCGCGCCGAAGCTGGTCTTGGCCTGTTCCAGCGCGGTCTTGCACTGGTTGGCCAGCTCGGTTTTGTCGGTGACGCCAGCCCAGGCGCTACGCGACTGCTCGATGCCCTGCTTCATCATGTCGCGCTGGGCTTCGGGAACCTTGTCGCTGATGCATGCGTAGACCTTTTCAAGGTACTGGTCGCATTCCGGAACGCCGGTGCCGGCCTTGACGGTGTCGGTGGCGGGAGCCGGGGTGACTTCAGCTGCAGCAGCTGCAGTTGCAGCGGCCGGGGTGGCTGCCGGTGCGTCGGTGGCCGGGGTTTCGGCCTTCTTGCAGCCGGCGAGGGCCAGGGTGCCAATTGCAGCCAGAATCAAAAGTTGGGTCTTCACGCATTACTCCTGTTGAATGGATACTTCCTTGCGTCACCACAGTGCGCGATGACATTCCTATTCTGCATAAATCCCGGTTAAATGTGCATCAAAGCGGGTCGCAATTGAGCTGTTTCTCAATCAAGGTCGCCCATTGCCAAGGTCCTGTTCGCCCTGCACCCAGCGCTTGCCGTCGAAATACTCCAGCGGATGGAAGCGGCGTTTGTAGTCCATCTTGCGGTGGCCATTGATCCAATAACCCAGATACAAATGCGGCAAGCCGTTACGCTGCGCCCAGGCGATCTGCTGCAGGATGCCGAAGGTGCCGAGGCTGCGTTTTTCCTGGTCCGGATCAAAGAACGTATAGACCGCCGACAGGCCGAGGTCAGTGACGTCGGTGACGGCGACGGCCAGCAGTTGCCCGCGTTTGCCGGCCACGCCCGGCGTGCGGATCTCCATGAAGCGGCCGTGTGACCAGCTGCCGATCAGGAACTGGTCGAACTCATGCGGGCCGTGTTCGTCCATGCCGCCCTTGGCATGGCGGTGGGAGAGGTAGCGCTGATACAGCGCGAACTGCTCATCGGTACGCTCGGCCGGCAGAATCCGGCATTGCAGGTCGGCGTTGTGCGCCAGACAGCGGCGCTGGCTGCGGTCAGGATTGAAACGTTCCACCGGTATGCGCACCGGCACGCAGGCGCGGCAGCCTTCGCAGTGCGGGCGGTAGACCAGGTCACCGGAACGACGGAAGCCCCAGGTCAGCGCCATCGGGTAAAGCGCCCCGAGACGCTCGTCCTGGGGATCCAGCACAAGGTCGCGTGCCTGCCGTTCCGGCCAATAGCCGCAGGGATGCTCGCCGGTCTGGAACAGGCGCAGTTCTTCGTTGTTTTCGCCGTGGGCAGCCATGCGTACAGCATAGCGGCGGCGCGTCGCAAATCCTGCGCCTGTCTGCGTGATGAATATGGCCGGCGCACAGGTCAACCGAGCCGGCAGCTGGCGCGTTGACCGTAGCGAGGACGCAATGCCGCGTCCGCAGCCTCACCACGGAGCAACACCATGACCAAGACTCACCGCAAACCTCTCCTCCTGCTGGCGATGTTGCTGGCCACCTCGGCGACCGGCTTGGTGTTCGCGGCTGCGCCGACCAACACCAGCCCGGCGCAGCAGCGCCTGGATGCCAACAATGATGGCGTGGTTGATCGCCAGGAAGCGGCGGCGCGTCCGCATCTTGCGCAGCGTTTCGACGAGCTGGACAAGAACAAGGACGGCAAGCTGTCGCGCGAAGAAATGGCGCAGATGCGCCATGACGGGCGCCACGGCGGTGATCGTCACGGCGGACATCGCGGTCAGCGCGATGGCGGCTTCATGCGCGGCATGGATACCGACAACGACGGCCGCATCAGCGCCGCCGAGTACCAGGCCAACTTCACCCGTTTGGACGTCAACAAGGATGGCTATATCGACCAGGCTGATCGTCAGGCCCGTGCCGAGCAGCGCCGTGCCGAGTGGTTTGCCAAGGCCGATACCAACAAGGATGGCAAGTTGAGCCCGGCCGAACTGGAGGCCGCGCGCAAGGACGGTCACCGCGAGCATCGTGGCCCGCGCGGCCCGATGCCGCCGCAGGCTCCGGCCGCGAAGTAAGTTGCACAAAGGCGCCGATCGACAACACCCCCGCTGGCAGCAGCGGGGGTGTTTTGTTGTGAGTGATCACTGCTGCAGCAGTGCGTACAACGTCACCGCCACCGCCAGCACCGATGTGGCGATCACGGCGCTGCGCCCGAACATGCTGCGGTAGACCCAGGACGGCCCCTTGCGGCCATGGCGTGCAGCATCGCGGGCGAGCATCGGTGCCATCGCCCGCGGCAGGGTGACCAGATAC
This sequence comes from Stenotrophomonas sp. STEN030, assembly GCF_056759995.1. NCBI lineage: Bacteria > Pseudomonadati > Pseudomonadota > Gammaproteobacteria > Lysobacterales > Lysobacteraceae > Stenotrophomonas > Stenotrophomonas sp. STEN030. The sequence continues at coordinate 51,940 of NZ_JBRREB010000028.1, forward strand.
TGGTAGTTCAAGGCGGCCATGCCTGCCGCCAGGATCAGCAGCCCGCCAACCAGGCCCATCCGCAGTACCACGCCAGCCAGGGCGCAGACGCAGAACACGAACGCGCTGATGGTATGCAGACGCATGAAGCGCCGAACACGTTGGATTTCCTCGGGTGTCTCGGCATAGCGCAGCAGGTATAGATTGGAGAGGTAGGCGCCCAGCACGCCAAGCGCGATGGAGCCCAGCACCAGCCACAGCTCGAACATGCTGGGAAACAGAACGTTTGCCGCGGCCCCGAGGGTGCCCGCTGCGGCGCCGCTGCTTGCGGTGCTGGCGCCCAGTCCGCCCAGACCGAGTTTGCCCGCGCCCGTGCCGGCAACGCCTGCACTGCTGGCGATGATCGCAGCGCTGGCTACGCCAGGAGCGGCCAGCATCAGCGCCGAACTGACCACGGCGGCGAAAGCCGCACCAGGTGCCGTGCTGCGTGCGAACTCACCAAAGCGCTTGAGCATCTCCTCACGCACGCTGGCGCGGGCACGCGACAGGCGCTTGCGCACGGCGGCATCGCTCAGCCCCAGCAGCATGGCGACCTGCTGCGAGCTTTGCCCTTCGCGGTAGTACAGCAACAGGGCTTCGCGGCTGTCCTCGGGCAGCGCCGAGATGATTTCCTCGGCGACCAGTTCTTCCTCCACCCGCGCCAGCGCATCGACGCCATTGGGCGAGGGATCGGCAGCCATGCTGATGGCGATTTCCGCACCTTCGCCGCTGAGTGGCCGGTTGCGGTTGGCACGCAGCCAGTCGCGGGCAAGGTTACGGGTGATCTGCCGCAACCACGGCAGGAAACTGGAAGCGTTGTTGAGCTGCGTCAGCTGCTGCCAGGCCTTGATGAAGGCTTCCTGGGCAATGTCCTCGCTGGCCTGTACGTCGCGGGTGATGGCCAGGGCAATGGCGGTCACCGTGTTCTGGCAGCCAAGCACGATGCGTCCATAGGACTGCGTGCAACCCTTGCGGGCGGCAGGCAGTTCGTTCTGCAGCATGATCTCCAGCGCTTCGGTGCTCATCGGACAGGCCTTTGTGACGGTACTGCCAAACAGGACGGGCACCGAAGCCCGATGTGACCGATTATTTTTCCGGAGCCGGAGCCGGAGCCGGAGCCGGAGCCGGTGCCGGTGCCGGTGCCGGAGCCGGTGCCGGTGCCGGTGCCGGAGGTGCGCTGTCGGGCTGGGACTGGATGCGTACGCGGAATTCGTCTTCGCTCGGCGGCTGCTGGGCCGGCTGTGCCGCGCTGGCGGCAGGCGTAGTGGCAGCCGGAGCCGGTGCAGTGCGGTGACGCATCATGATCACCAGCGCCACGCCGGCGATCACCACCAGCAGGGCGATGCGGATGCGCCACGCCCAGCCACGGCCGTTGCCGGCTTCGGCCGGGGTCTCGCGGAACGCGTACTCGGCGGTGGGATGGTCGCGGCGGGTGGTGTCGAGCAGGCGCTTGTCGCGCAGTATCTCGCGCGCACGCGGCTGGTCATTGGCATGCACCACCCAGACCGCGGGCTGGTTCTCGTTGTTGACCTTGTCGGTATAGCTGAACTGGCCGCGGCGCTTGCTGTGGTAGGAGCGGCCGTTGGTGACGCGCACCTCGATGCCAGCATCACGCAGGATCTGCGCCACACCTTCGGCGTTCTCGACGCGCTGGCTGCTGAAAATCTTGCGCATGGTTCAGCCCTTGCTCGCTTCGTTGTCGTCGGGGGTCACGCGAATCAGGCCTTCCTGTGCGGTGCTGGCGACCAGTACGCCATCGCGGGTATAGAACTGGCCACGCGCCAGACCGCGCGAGTCCTGCGCGCTGGGGCTGTCCAGTGAGTACAGCAACCAGTCATCGACGCGGAACGGGCGATGGAACCAGATCGCATGGTCCAGCGAAGCCATCTGCACATGCGGCTGGTAATAGCTGATGCCGTGCGGGAAGGTCGCCGTGCCGAGCAGATGGAAGTCCGAGGCATAGGCCAACAGCGCCTGATGCAGCTCCGGCGCATCGCCGATCTTCTCGTTCAAACGCAGCCACACCTGGTGGTAGGGCGGGCGCTTGGGTGGGTTCAGTTCGTCACGCGGATAGACATGGCGGAACTCGAACGGACCACCGCGCGAAAGCCAGCGCTGCACCTTTACCGGCAGCCGCTCCAACACATCGGCTGGCACCGGACGGTTGGGTTCGATGTCTTCGGGCTGCGGCACTTCCGGCATCTTGTGCTGGTGCTCGGCACCGCTTTCGGCCTGCTGGAACGAGGCTGCGCAGAAGAAGATCACCTTGCCGTGCTGGATGGCGGTGACCCGGCGCACCGAGAAGCTGCCGCCGTCACGGGTGCGGTCCACGTCATAGACGATGGGGTGGTCGATATTGCCGGCGCGCAGGAAGTAGGCGTGCAGCGAATGCACGTGGCGGCCGTTCTCGACGGTTGCCTGTGCGGCCGCCAGCGCCTGACCCAGCACCTGCCCGCCGAACACGTACTTGGTGCCGATATCGCGGCTCTGGCCACGGAACAGGTTGTCCTCCAGCCGCTCCAGCGACAGCAGGTCAATCAGCTCGGATACCACGGGTTCGGGCGTATTGGACAAGGCGGCGGCCTTCATTTCGACAGGCCGCGATTATAGGCGAGCAGGGGAGGGGGAACGCAGGCAGGCGCTGCTGCCAGTACCGATCCCCAGCCCGGACCGAGCGATGCTCAGTTCTTGCCCAGGCGAGCAGCCAAGGCCTGCAAAGCGCCCTGCGCATCCGGCGAGAACCAGGCCTCGACGAAGCGCTCCAGCTGGATGTGCTCGGCTTGCATGGCCTCGTGCAGGTCGGCGCGGGCGATGGCGCGGGTCTGCAGCATCGGCTGCGCCGGTAGCTTGAGTTGGGCCTGCAGCCAGCCGATGGCGCGTTCGACCACCTGTGGCGCGCCGTCAGCCAGTTCATCGACCAGACCGATCTCCAGGGCGCGCTCGGCGCTGACCAGCTGGCCGCCGGTCAGCAATACGCCGGCACGGTGGTGGCCAACCACACGGCGCATCAGGCGCTGGATGCCTTCCGGCGCGACCAGGCCCACCTGTACCTCGTTCAGGCCGATCACATAGGGTTTGGCCGGGTCGGCGCTGCGCGCCATCACCCGGTAATCGCAGCACAGCGCCAGTACGCAGCCGCCAGCCGGCGAATGGCCGGTCAGCGCAGCCACCACCGGTACGCGGCTCTCGGCCAGCACGCGGGCGGCACCGAAGAAGGCCTGCCAGCTGTCCATCAATTTGCGCTTGTCATCGCCATGCGAGAGCAGGTGCGGCACGTCCATGCCGCCGGTGAAGATGCGCTCGCTGCCGGACAGCACGATGCCATGCACGTCGTCGGTCATGGCCACGGTGACAGCGGCAATCAGTGCGCGGCACAGTTCGGTGTCCAGCGCGTTGACCGGCGGCCGCGCCAGGCGCAGTTCACGGATGGGGCCATGGTTGATCACTTCGATGAGCGTGGTCATGCTGCGGGTTCTCGTACGGCAAGGAGTCGTGGCCTGATGATAACCAAACCATTCGTGTGCGTACTGTTGGCCTTGTGTGCTTTCGAGGCCGTGGCTGCAGCACCGGCCTGTGTGACCGTGGAACAGGGCTGGGTGCGGTTGACGCCGGCGGCGATGCGAATGGCGGCGGGCTTTGCGCGCATCCGCAACGGCTGCGCCAGCGAGGTGGTTGTCGTCGGTGCGGGCAGCAAGGCCTTTGGCGATGTGTCGCTGCATGAAACCACGGTCACGGAAGGCGTCAGCCGCATGCGCGAGATCGAGCGCTTGCCGATTGCCGCGGGAGCATCGGTCGAGCTGAAGCCGGGTGGCCTGCATTTGATGCTGATGCAGCCGGAAGTGCCGCTGGCCGAAGGCTCGCAATTGCCGTTACGGCTGAGCCTGGAAGATGGAACCAAGGTCGACGGCATGCTGCAGGTACGGCGCGAGGCGCCTGCGCGTTGATCAGCCGTCGGCCTGCTTCAGCCAGTCGCGCGGAGACATGCCGGTTCTTGCGATGAATACCCGCGACAGCGCCGAGGCATTTGCGTAGCCCAACTCGTCGGCCAACGTCTTGATTGATCGCCCTTGTCGCAACCGGCGCTGGGCCAGCGCGATGCGCCAATCGGTCAGGTAGTCCAGCGGCGTCTGTCCGACGATGTCGCGAAAACTGTTGGCAAACGCGGTGCGCGACATGCCGGCCTGTTCGGCGAGGCTGTTGAGTGTCCAGCTATCGCCGGGGCGATCATGCATGGCCGCCAAGGCACGCGACAAGCGTTGATCCGACAGGCCGGTGATGAAACCGGCGGGTATCCCGGCTTCCTGCGGATGATCCAGCAGCCAGCGCAGCAACTGGATCACCACGACTTCGAACAGACGATCGGTCAGCAGGCGTTGGCCACAGCGGACGTTGTCGGTCTCGTTGAACAGGAGTTCCAGCGTCATTGCCAGGCCTGGGATGCGTGCCAGCGGCAGAGCGATCAGCGAGGGCAGGCCACGTACGAGTGGATGCGCGATACCACCATCGAAATCCAGACGTGCGCAGGTGAAGTCGGCGCCCTCACGTGGCGGGTTGTGGAAGCGGTGGCTGAGCGGGCGCGGGTAGAACAGCAGCGTCGGCTCCTCGAAGTGCATCGAGGCTGGTATGTCGCGGCTGCCGGGATGGCTGACCTCAAGCTGGCCGCGCCGCAGTACGTGCAGATAGGCATGGCCTTCACCCGCATCAAAGCTGGTCAGCCCGCATAGCGGGCCAGAGTGAAACAGCTGCGCTTGGAAGCGGAAATTTTCCAGGACGCCGGCCAGGCGGTCCACCGGTGGGAGGGTGCTCATCCGTATCAATTGGTTTGTTTGATGAACTAATCGTATCAAATAGTTCTGATTCGGGCGGGATACTTCTTTCACGGGCTGACGGCCCGGTAGCCATCCCAATCGATCAGGAGATCACCATGTCACGCATCAATCTGCAGACCCAGACCGCACCCGCCGCCAGCCAGCCGCTGTTGGCGCAGATCCACAAGGCCTTCGGTGCGACGCCGAACATGTTCAAGGCCGTCGCCAATTCACCTGCAGCGCTGCAGAGCATGTGGGGCGCGTTTGGCGCCCTGGGCAATGGCAGCCTTGGCAGCAAACTCGGCGAGCAGCTTGCCGTTGCCATCGCCAATCGCAACCGCTGTGAGTACTGCTTGGCTGCGCATACTGTACTGGGGCAAAAGGCGGGCGCTAGTGCGACTGAAATGTCATCGGCACAGTTGGGCAAGGCCGAAGACGCGCGCACTGCAGCGGCATTGCGCTTCGCGCTGAAAGTAGTGGAGCAGCGTGCGCAGCTGGATGACGCCGATGTGGCGGAGCTGCGTAGCGTGGGCTTCGGTGACGAGCAGATCGTCGAGATTCTCGCGCATGTGGCGTTGAACCTGTTCACCAACTACATCAACGTGGCGTTGGATGTGCCGGTGGATTTTCCGAAGGTGGCTTTGAAGTAAGGCTGCGCGAAGGCAGGCAGTTCGCCGCCAAGCCCGCAACTGCAGCTGAAGCCCCTCTCCCGCTTGCGGGAGAGGGGTTGGGGTGAGGGCGCTTTAAGCTCTAAAAGCTCTAAAAGCTCTAAAAGCTCTAAAAGCTCCCCTCATCCGCCCTTCGGGCACCTTCTCCCGCATGCGGGAGAAGGGAGGTTTCAGGCATTTTTACGATCTGCCCGCTTCGCTGTCGCTCAGCTCGAAGCACCCCGAACAGCCTCAGGCAACGGTGCACTCTTGCCCGTCTGCGTATCCATCCACACCACCACCACATTGCCGTCCGAATACAGCTTGTTGTCGTCGTTCTGGTCAACGATGCGGTGACCAATGGTCACGCTGCTATTGCCCAGGCGTTCGACGAACAGCTCGACCACGATGTCGTTCGGCCACACGATCGGCAAGCGATAGTTGATGTTGGTGTTGGCCACCACCGGTGCGATGCGGTCAGTCATCGACACGCCTTCCACGCCCAGCATCCAGCGCACGCGCGCTTCTTCCAGGTAGGAGACGTATTTGGCGTTGTTGACGTGGCCCATCGAGTCCATGTCGCGCCAGCGCACGCTGATCGGCACGCGGGCCAGTTGCTTGTGCTCGTTACTCATTTCGCAGCCTTCTTCTTTGCGGGGGCAGCAGCCTTTTTGGCCGCCGTTTTCTTGGCCGGCTTTTCCTTGCGCGGCGGGCGCGCATCGGGCTTGTTGGCTACAGCTGCAGGTTGCTCCGGGCGCGCGCTGGTGTTCGGCAGCATCTTGGCCAGGAACTGACCAGTGTAGGAATCCGGATGCGCTGCCACGTCTTCCGGCGTACCGGTGACCAGTACGGTGCCGCCACGATGGCCGCCTTCCGGACCAAGATCGACGATCCAGTCAGCAGTCTTGATCACGTCAAGGTTGTGCTCGATCACCACCACCGTATTGCCCTCGTCGCGCAGCTTGTGCAGCACGCCTAGCAGCGCTTCGATGTCGTGGAAGTGCAGGCCGGTGGTCGGTTCGTCGAGGATGTACAGGGTGCGGCCGGTATCACGGCGTGACAGTTCCTTGGACAGCTTCACGCGCTGTGCTTCACCGCCGGACAGCGTGGTCGCGCTCTGGCCCAGCTTGATGTAACTCAAGCCGACGTCCATCAGCGTTTCCAGCTTGCGTGCAATCGACGGCACCGGCTCGAACAGGCGCAGGGCATCTTCGACCGTCATCTGCAGCACGTCGTTGATGTTGAAGCCCTTGTAGAGGATCTCCAGCGTCTCGCGGTTGTAGCGCTTGCCATGGCAGACGTCGCAAGGCACATACACGTCCGGCAGGAAGTGCATTTCGACCTTGATCAAGCCATCGCCCTGGCAGGCTTCGCAGCGGCCGCCACGCACGTTGAAGCTGAAACGGCCTGGCGAATAACCGCGCGCACGCGCTTCCGGCACCTGTGCGTACAGTTCGCGCAGCGGTGTGAACAGGCCGGTGTAGGTCGCCGGATTGGAGCGCGGCGTGCGGCCAATCGGTGACTGGTCGATGTCCACCACTTTGTCGAACAGGTCCAGGCCTTCGACGCTCTTGTACTTGGCAATCGGGTGGGAGGAACCGTTGATTTCGTTGGCAGCCAACGAGAACAAGGTGTCGTTGATCAGCGTCGATTTGCCCGAGCCGGACACGCCGGTGACGCAGGTCAACAGGCCGGATGGAACATCCAGATCCACGTTCTTGAGGTTGTTGCCGCTGGCGCCGCGCAGGCGCAGCGTCATCTTCGGATTGGGCTTGTGTCGGCGTGCCGGGATCTCGATGCGACGCTTGCCTGACAGGTACTGGCCGGTCAGCGAGCGCGGCGCATCGAGCAGGTCCTGCAGCTGGCCTTGGCCGACGATTTCGCCGCCATGCACGCCAGCGCCGGGGCCGATATCGACCACGTAATCGGCCAAGCGGATCGCGTCTTCGTCGTGCTCGACCACGATCACCGTATTGCCCAGGTCACGCAGACGGGTGAGGGTGCCGAGCAGGCGCTCGTTGTCGCGCTGGTGCAGGCCGATGGACGGCTCGTCGAGCACGTACATCACGCCGACCAGACCGGCACCGATCTGCGAAGCCAGACGGATACGCTGCGCTTCGCCGCCGGACAAGGTGTCGGCCTTGCGCTCCAGGGTGAGGTAATCCAAGCCAACGTCGACCAGGAAGCCGAGCCGTTCGCCGATCTCCTTGACGATCTTGGTGGCGATCTCGCCGCGCCAGCCGGGCAGGCTCAGTTCGCTGAAGAAGCGCTTGGCTTCGTCGATCGGCAGCACCGCGATTTCCGGCAAGGGACGATCAGCAACAAACACATTGCGCGCCGCCTTGTTCAAGCGTGCGCCCTTGCACTCCGGGCACGGCCGCGAGCTGATGTACTTGGCCAGTTCTTCGCGCACCGCCGGCGATTCGGTCTCGCGGTAGCGGCGCTCGAGGTTGGGAATGATGCCTTCGAAGCGGTGCTTGCGCTGGTTGCGGCCGCCGGCTTCGGTGAAGTAGGTGAAAGTGATCTGATCTTCACCGCTGCCGTACAGCACGGCCTGCTTCACGTTGTCCGGCAGCGACTGCCAGGTGGCATCGACGTCGAACTTGTAGTGCTTGGCCAGCGAGGCGATCAGCTGGAAGTAATACGCGTTGCGGCGGTCCCAGCCGCGCACAGCACCGGCGGCCAGCGACAGCTCCGGATGCACCACCACACGGTTCGGGTCGAAGAACTCGGCCACGCCCAAGCCATCACAGCCCGGGCAGGCGCCGACTGGCGAGTTGAACGAGAACAGGCGCGGTTCCAGCTCCGGCAGCGCGTAATCGCAGACCGGGCAGCTGTACTTCGAAGAGAACAGCTGCGGCGTGCTGTCGGCGGCATCCAAGGTCATCACCGTGGCCATGCCATCGCCCAGCTTGAGCGCGGTTTCAAAGCTTTCGGCCAGGCGCTGTTTGATGTCTTCGCGCGGGCGGAAACGATCAACCACGGCCTCGATGGTGTGCTTCTGGCGCAGGGTCAGCGCCGGCACTTCATCGATTTCGTACAGTTCGCCATCAACGCGCACGCGCACGAAGCCCTGTGCACGCAGCTGGTCGAAGACCTGCGCGTGTTCGCCCTTGCGATCGCGGATGACCGGCGCCAGCAACATGTAGCGCTGCTCCGGATCCAGGGTAAGCACCTGGTCAACCATCTGGCTGACGGTCTGCGCTTCCAGTGGGTAGCCGTGGTCCGGGCAGCGCGGGCTACCGACGCGGGCGTAAAGCAGGCGCAGGTAATCGTAGATCTCGGTGATGGTGCCGACGGTGGAGCGCGGATTGTGCGAGGTCGACTTCTGCTCGATGGAGATCGCCGGCGACAGGCCTTCGATGTGGTCCAGATCGGGCTTTTCCATCACGCTCAGGAACTGCCGCGCATATGCCGACAGCGACTCGACGTAGCGGCGCTGGCCTTCGGCATAGATGGTGTCGAACGCCAACGAGGACTTGCCTGAGCCGGACAGGCCCGTGATCACGATCAGTTTGTCGCGAGGCAGGTCGAGGTCGATGTTCTTGAGGTTGTGCGTCCGCGCACCGCGGATGCGGATGAAATCCATCGCCATGGGAAATCCGATTTTGACCGCTGCCGGCTGGGCCGGGAGCAGGATGTGTGGGGGCGTCGCTGACGGCAGTCAATCAGCCTAGCGACCTTGTCATTTGGGGGCAATTGCCAGTTTTGCCAGTGCTGTTTCCCGCCAGTGGGCCGGATCAGAGGTTGGGCCTGAACCGGGGTTCAGCCCCGGCGGGTCAGAGCAGGGGGCGGGTTGACCCGGGCCCGGTATGACCGGTAAAATCCCGCTTCTGTCCGCCCTCGACGGCGGGCAAGGCGACCACAATAACTACAGAGGAAGTCTGGTCATGTATGCAGTTCTGGTAACTGGCGGTAAGCAGTACCGCGTCGTTCAGGGTGAAACCCTGCGCGTGGAAAAACTCGAAGTCGAAGCTGGCAACGAGATCAAGTTTGACAACATCCTGATGCTCGGCGATGCCGACGGCATCAAGCTGGGTGACGCGCTGAAGGGCGCTTCGGTGACCGCGAAGGTTGTGGCCCATGGCCGCGCCGACAAGATCCGGATCATCAAGTTCCGTCGCCGCAAGCACCACATGAAGCGTCAGGGTCACCGTCAGTACTACACCGAAATCGAAATCACCGGCATCGCCGGCTAATTGCTAAGGAGCATCCGTCATGGCACATAAGAAGGGCGTAGGTTCCTCGCGCAACGGTCGCGATTCCAACCCGAAATACCTCGGCGTCAAGATCTTCGGTGGCCAGGCCATCGAAGCTGGCAACATCATCGTGCGTCAGCGCGGCACCCAGTTCCACCCGGGTGCAGGCGTCGGCCTGGGCCGTGACCACACGCTGTTCGCGCTGGTCGATGGCAAGGTTGAGTTCACGGTGAAGGGTGCCAACAAGCGCCGTACCGTCAGCGTTGTCACGGAAGCTTAATTCCGTACGCGCAAGCCGCCCATACTCCGGTGTGGGCTGCTGACGAGAGCCCCGCTTCGGCGGGGTTTTTCGTTGGAACCCCGACATTCCGGGGTGCAGGGCCGATAATGGGCAGTACCTGCTTTTGCTATTCCCCAATCCCCATTTCCTAATCCCGGCGTTAAATTCATGAAACTTGTAGACGAAGCGGAGATCGAAGTCATCGCTGGCAAAGGCGGCAATGGCTGTATCGGCTTTCGCCGCGAGAAGTTCATTCCGCTCGGTGGTCCGGATGGTGGCGATGGCGGCAATGGCGGCAGCGTCTGGATCCGCGCCGACGCAAACCTGAACACCCTGGTCGACTTCCGCCATGACCGCATCTTCAAGGCGCAGCGCGGCGAGAACGGCATGGGCCGCCAGGCCTATGGCAAGGGCGGCGAAGACCTGGTCATCACCGTGCCGGTCGGCACCGTGGTGATGAACGTCGACACCGACGAAGTCATTGGCGACATGACCACGCACGGCGACCGCCTGCTGGTGGCCAAGGGCGGCAAGGGCGGCCTTGGCAACATGCACTTCAAGAGCTCCACCAACCGCGCGCCGCGTCAGGCGCTGCCGGGTGAAGAGGGTGAAGAGCGCCTGCTCAAGCTGGAGCTGAAGCTGCTGGCCGACGTTGGCCTGCTGGGCTTCCCCAATGCCGGCAAGAGCACCTTGATTCGTGCGGTTTCGGCGGCAACGCCGAAGGTCGCTGACTACCCGTTCACCACCTTGTACCCGAACCTGGGTGTGGTGAAGGTTGAGAATTACCGTAGCTTTGTGATCGCCGATATTCCGGGTCTGATCGAAGGTGCGGCCGACGGTGCCGGCCTGGGTGCGCAGTTCCTGCGACATCTGCAGCGCACTCGTCTGTTGTTGCACCTCGTCGACATCTCGCCGATGGAAGGTGGTGTTGAAGGTATTTCGCCGGTTGAGCAGGTGCGTGCGATCGAGCGCGAGCTCGGCAAGCATGATCCGGAGCTGCTGAAGAAGCCGCGCTGGTTGGTGCTGAACAAGGCTGACCTGATGTTCGAGGACGAGGCCAAGGAAGCGGCTGAGCAGATCATCAAGGAGCTGGGTTGGACTGGCCCGTGGTACCTGGTGTCGGCATTGGGTCGCGAAGGCACCTGGCCGATCATGAAGGACATCATGGCGTCGTTCGATCAGCAGAAGATTCTGGAAGCCGAAGAGCGTCACGCGCTGGGCGAGTAAGTTTTTCGCCGGTAGTTGATGTTTGAGGAAAACCCGGCGAAAGCCGGGTTTTCTATTTTTGGCTTTGGCTTTGGCTCTTAGCTTTAGCTTTAGCTTTAGCTTTGGCTTTGGCTTTGGCTGTGGCTGTGGCTTTGGCTGTGGCTTTGGCTGTGGCTTTGGCTTTGGCTTTGGCTGTGGCTTTGGCTGTGGCT